>CAYHLB010000100.1:0-4644 GCA_964357325.1 Candidatus Woesearchaeota archaeon | reverse complement strand
TTTCTTTCTTTTGATTTGAGTATGACCGGTAACAAAATGTTATTCTGTTTATTCTTTGTTTAAGGTTTTTTCTTAATATTGGTGTTTAAGAATAAAAGTTGTTTGTGTGATATTTTATAGTGTAATGTTTGTTTTAGGTTTTGTTTATCTTATACTAATACTTTATACTTTAAAGGAAAAGATTTTTGTAAAAGAGAATATTTTAAATATGCCTTTTTATTTGGTTGTTTACCTCATGGTATATCCATTTGTATTGGTTGATTCAATATATCATTGGGGGTTTGGAAGCAAGAAATGGAGATAAATTTGTTTAAATCAAATAAACATGTGTTTTGGGAAGCATTATTAGTTACAATCTTAGTTTTTGCTTTAGGAGTTATGGCTGGATTTGTTTTGGAAAATTGGAGAAATGGTCAAATAGATTCTTTGTATCAGAGTTCTGAAGTTAATTTGCTTGATGCAAAAGTTCAGAGTGAAATTTATTCAAGCAGTATTTTTAATTGCAAGTCTGCTATTGATGAAAATATTGTTTTTGCAGACAGGATTTATGAAGAAGCTAAGGTTCTTGAGAGGTATCAAAGAGCAAGTTTACTTTCTGAAGATTTAAAGATTTCCCATGAAAAATATGATTTACTTAGAGTATTGCTATTGCTTAATTCTATTAAAATAAAAAAAGAGTGCAATGCAAGTTATTCAAATGTTGTTTATTTTTATAAGTTTAGGGATGAAGATCCTGATTTGATTGCTAGGAAGGGTGTTTTTTCTAGATTACTCGGTGAATTAAAGGATAGTTATGGAAATGAAATCCTTTTGATTCCAATTGCAGTTGATAATAATGTTTCTTCTGTTAAACTCTTGTTGCATAATTATAACCTAAGTGAAGATGAGCTTCCTGTGATACTTATTAACGAGGAAATTAAGATTATTGAACTTCAAACTCTTGAAGATTTGAAGAAGTATTTTAAATAATTATTCTGGTTTTTTTGATTTTGCAAGATAATGTGGGATAGTTAAATGATTGAAGTTTATTTGAAATCTTTGTCGCGCTTTGCGACTGAGAAAATCTTTTTTCGCACCATCCGTGGTTTTAATCCAGATTAAGAAAAAAGATTTTCGAGGCACTAAAAAAACTTTTAGAAGTTTTTTGGTGCACAGAAATTTTATGAAAAATTTCTGATGTGATAAAGAACTCTAAAACGCTCGATGTTTTAACGCCGAGTTCTTTACACAGCCAAAAATTTCTTTTTTCCTTGGTAATTGTAATATTTATTCGCGATTAGGGTAAGCAAGAGTTGAATTATTTGTTAATGTATTTGTTAGACTTTTATTCTAATGTAATTTAGATCCAGAAAAATCAGGTTTTAACCCTCCCTGTTTTAACTCGGAGATAAAAAACTCTGATTTTTCAGTCTGTAAAGAACTCAAAACGCTCTGGGTTTAACCCAGAGTTCTTTACATTAAGAAAGTTCAAAAATAATAACTTTCTTATATATAATTATTTATATATAAGAATAAAAAGGGGTTTTTATCTTTAAGATTATATCTTAAAGGAGAGTAAAATGTTTGGAGATAGGTGCGCTAGATGCTTTGTTAAAAAGGACAAAGTTAGGCTTTTTGATGTTATTTATGAAGGTAAATCGGATTTTCTATGTGAAAGGTGTGCTATAATAGAGAATATTTCTTTGATAATCAAACCAGGTCAGAATCAATTGAATGAGGCTGGGAGACCGCCAAGTGTTTATGATAGGATGAAAAAATTATCTGGAATTCCTGATGCAGAAAGAAACAAACTCCAATCTTTAGATTGGAGACGCAAAGCTTTTGTTTCCCCTGTCTCACCAAGTCCAAAACAAACTCCACACTTTAGTGTGGAGTACAAGTCCGAAGGACTTGGTGATGAACAAAAGCAAGGTGAAGATTTAAGGTTGGAAAGGTTAAATGAACTAGAGAGTAATCCTGGTTTAATGGAACCTGTCAAGGAAAAACCAGATATGGTTGAACATTTTAATTGGATAATTCTTAGGGAGAGAAGAAAAAAGGGATTGACTCAAGAAAGACTTGCAGAGGCAGTTGGTATTCCTGTTGAATATGTGGATTTATTGGAAAAGGGAAATATTCCTAATAATATTCGGATTCTTGAAAAATTAGAAAATTTTTTTAAAGTTAAATTAATGAAACAAAGTCCTTTTAGAGAAGGGGCGATGGTACATCCGGTTTTGCTTGATGAATATGGAAATGTTTTAGATCATATTCCTGAGCCAGATGTTGAAATAATGTTTTCAGCTGATGAATATACTAATGATTTGATAAAAAAAGAAGATTCTGAGGATTTTGATATCCACAAGGCTGATTTAGCAAAGGTTAGTTTAAAAGATTTAATGGAATTGCATAGGAAAAAGATATTGATTTCAGAAGAAGAAAAAATAGGGCAAGATAAATTTGAAGAGAATTTTGCAAAATTCAAAAAAACTACAAAATTCTCAGTAGAGCCCTTTGAAATCTCAAAAATGCTTGAGAATAGCATTTTTGATTACGATCAAGAACTACGAACGAAAAATAAAGTTCTTGACGATTCGCTTAATTCAGATAATTTGGCGAATTATTCAAAGCTCTCTGAAGAAAGTCAAAAAGCTAATATTTCTAATCCTGTGGCAAGCTCAAGCATTGTAATTAAAAAAGTGAGTGGTATTGACAAGAATAGATTAGCTGAAACTAGAAAAGAGGAGTTAAGATTACTTAAGGAAAAACAATCGCAGGAGTTGGATAGTTTGCTTGGAGGGAGTGAATTGCTTGGAGGAAAAGAAGATAAGGAAAATAGGGTTGATAGATTGTTTGATGAGGCTCTTGGATAATGGTAAAAAGATTTACTTCTCAAGAGGTTGAAGATTACGGGAAAACTAACTCCAATCTTTCGGTTGGAGAAATTGCTTCGCAATCTACTGTTTTCCCTAGCTCACCAAAACCCGAACACAAAACCGAAGGTTTTGGTGATTTTATTGCTGAATTGAATCTTAAAAAAATAAGTAAAGAATGTAGGGAGAGAGGTTATCATAGGATTGAAAGAGAACCTAGTCCTGATGATTTAGGAGATTTAACTCACTGTTATGATTGTTCTATGCCTGTTTGGCATAGGAATAGGGATATTAATAATATTAATTATAGGGTGGAACCTTTATAAATAGGTCTTCTGAATATTTTATATGGCAAAGTTTAGCATGGATGATATTTTATTGAATGATGCTGATAGGTGCATGAATGTTTATGAAAGTGGAGCAGATAGAAGTGAAAGTCGGTTATCCTTAGCTAAGGTTCAGATTGAGGTTGCGTATTCTAGAGGGGCAAATGTGGATAGGCAATTGATTAGGTTGGTTAATTGCTATAGAAAAGTTGGTTCAGGGGAATTCAGTATCTCCGAATGAGCATTAATTTAGAATAAATTTATTCATTTATTTTCTTTAATTTGCATATTTTGCAGGGGCAAAATATATTATTTTTTATCAGTAATCTAATGTAAAACAAGAAAAGGTATTTCAAAGTGATAAATCATACTTTCAATAAAAAATTCAATAATTATTAGGTTATTTCAGTAGCAAAAATATGTTCAATATTTTTCAAGTATTTCTTAAAAGGAACCCTCGGATTTTCAATCCTATTTACTTCCCAATTAGCCATAAGAATAAGTGAAGTCAAAAAGTAAAAGTATCTAACAATTGGCAAATTACTCTTACTCTTTATTCTTGCTTCATCATGAACCCTAAAATCTGTTTCAATCTGCCACCTTTGTTTGTATATTTTAACTAATCTAAAACTGCTTTACAGATTGGTTGCAAAGCACCAATAAAATTTCTTCCATCTTTTATCTTTTTTATGAAAATAATAATCTTTTATAATAACTATTTTTGTTTCAGCTTTCCATGTACTTTTATATTTATTAAATCCGACTAGATGATTAAAAGAACGCAGACAATTTGTCTGTTTAATGTATCTTTTCATTGCACTATTTTCCTGAACAAATATAAGATACTTCGTATTTATCGAAGATAAATATGAAATTAAATCTCCAATATAAAATCCTCTGTCAAACAAAACACATTCAATAATTATTCTTAAATTTCTTGCATAACAAATTAATTCTTTAATCAAATCAACTATATCATCTCCCTGCCTATAAGGAATTGCCATCAATGGCAATGGTTTTGGTTTTATGATATTTAAAACCAAATAACTAAATGCCTCATCAGCTCCTTTTTTGTGTTTTATTTGCCTTACATTTAATCCTCCATTTTCTCCAAAATAAAGTTCTTCAGTTGTATCAAAAGCCAAAACAACTCTGCCTAAACCCATTCTTCCAATTGCTTTTCTTGTATTGAATTCAAAAGCTCTTTTCAAATCCCCCTCAGAATTTTCTTTTATGTGCCTATGAAGAGTATCTGCTTTATCGCTGATAGTCTCTACATAACTATTTGTTCTTCCTGCTTCAACAATACTTCTTAGAACCTCATTTACCTTTACTCTTATCTTCCCCAAAATATTTATACTTGTTTTAACAAACCTCTTTAGCATAGCAATCCCTAGAGTAATCTGGGGATTTTCTATTTTTCGGTTTTAATATAACTGAGAATTATCTCTGTGCGGAGATACTGG
>CAYHLB010000099.1:0-4726 GCA_964357325.1 Candidatus Woesearchaeota archaeon | reverse complement strand
AACATGATGGTTAATTAATTGTTTCATACTTTATTTTAGTAATATTGGTTTATAAAGTTAAATTTTCTTAATTATTTATGACAGATGCTATTAAAATAATGAGTAAGAAAGAATTTATAGAAAAATATAAGAAAGTTCCTAATCAGGAAGAGATTTGGAATGGAATTGCAAATCCTTGGAAAACTTATGTTGTAAAGAGGCTTCCAATTGTTGAGGAGTTCCTAAAAAAAGTAAGTTCTGATTTTAAAAAATCCGAAGGTTCCCAGAAAGGTAAAGTTATTGATCTTGGTTGTGGGAATGGGGGAAATATGATTCCAAATAATAAGATAAAATATTATGGTGTTGATTTTTCAGTAGGACAATTAAAACATGCTGAATCTAGACTTAAGAAGGAAAAAATTAATGGGGTTTTGTTTAAGCAAGATGGAAGTGATTTAAGTTTTTTTAAAAATAACCTGTTTGACTATGGTTTGTTTATGGCTACTTTGCATTGTATTGAGGGAAAGAAAAATAGGGAAAGGGCAATAAGTGAGTTTTATAGAGTTTTGAAAAAAGGAAGTGAAGCATTGATAAGTGTTTGGAATTCAGAAGATGTAAGATTTAAGGGTATTCTGGGAGATATTTATATGAGTTGGAAGGAAGAAGGAGTTCCTTATATGAGGTATTATTATCTATATAAGAAAAAAGAATTTTTAGGTTTGCTTAGGAAAACGGGTTTTGATGTTTTGGAGTTTTATTCAGCTAGGGAGCATGATAGATTTTCAAAGAAAAATTGGATAGTTAGGGTTAGGAAAATCTAATATTTCTTATCAGAATCAAAACTTTCTTTATTTTTTGTTCTAACTGCCACTCCTAAATTAGTTCTTAGAAGACTTGTTTCTCCAAAGCTAAAATCTCTATAAAAATCAACTGTTCTATCAGTATTTATATCAAAAGCAACCTCTTTAGCATTCATTAAGCTTAACAGTGCAATTATCTCTTCGGGTTTTGGAGCTTTTTTATCAGCACAAACTCTTTTCTGATATGGGGGACATGTTGTCCAGCAATTTACTTCTGGATGAGAAAAATGACCATTGTAATCAGGAATTCCTCTTAGGAAACTTCTTCCACAACTTGTTCTTCTAAACAGCGGAATGTCTAGCCCTAATTCATCGTATACACTGAATAAATCTTCAATAAATTTTCCTGGAAGATATTTTTTTATATCTTCTGTTTCTCTATAAGGAACATCAAGACCATTGTCTAAAATAAGTTGTCTTATGGATCTTGAAAGCATTAAACCTCCAACTACTATTCCCTGGGTTCCTGACCTTTGAGCTACAGATAGTACTTTTCTAATGCTTTCTCTTGAATCATTCCATCCTACTGCTATAGGTCTGTAAAATACTAGATGGTTTATACCTGAATCTTTTAACCTGAGCAAGAAGTCAATTCTGGCTTCATTGCTATAATGTTCTATTTCTCTTGGCATATCAGAGTAGGTAATGCATAAATCTAAGTCAATGTTTCTGTATTTACCTAATCGAGCTATATTTTCATCAGAAGTTCCTTTTTTTGTTACAAGGGATACTCTATTTCTTAATCCCTTTTTCTCCATCATATCTAAGAGATTAAAAGTGCTGTTAACAACTTCTTCTAAAAAAGGGTCTGTGTCAGAGGAGTTTATTGATAAAAAGCTTCCATTTCTTACAAAAAGTGGATGTCTTAGAAGACTTTTAAATAATTCTTCATCACTTATTACTCTGCGAGGTTTAGTTTCAGATTTTTCTTTTCTAAAACAATAAGCACATCCAATATAACATCCTTTATAGGTTTGAATGGATAATAAACTTTTGCCATGGTAAATTGTTTCTTCTTGTGCAGATTCCATTTTTTATTTTAATAGATAGCCCTTTATAAGATTTATGTAGCCCAGGCGAATGAAATGTTTTCAAAGAAAAACTGGATTGTTAGGGTTAGGAAATAAAAATTGTTTTGATATTTTGGTAATGTAAAAAATTGTTTGAAGTTTCGCATACCTCTCATTTGCATTTCAAATATATATAAAATTACCAAAATGCAAATGTTTGACTCAACTTCTTAAGTTTTTAAGTTTTTGAATAAGGGAGTAAGATATGGAAGCATTATTAGCTTTTTGTGCACTACTGAAATTAAAAGAAATCTTTGTCTGTCGAAGACGATGAAAATTTTAATAAAAATCTTAATATGTTCAGAATCAAACTATTGAGAGATTTATCTTAATTCTTCAAAGCCACATCTTCTTTTATATGGGAAATAAATTATTCCTCTTTCTGATACTAGAAATGGTTTTGCTTGAACAGGATTTCCAAGGCCATTTAAGGGAACTTCTGTTACATAGTATATTTCTTTTTTATGATTTCCATCCAAGCAACTTAACATTAATAGTCCATCTCCCTGGAAGCCAGATCTTAATAGGGCATCATAGTTTTTATCAAATAATTCAACTAACTTTCTAATTGCTCTTGTTCTTTGATTTTCATTTGAATCAACTAATGCAGATACTGTTAGGGATATTATTTCTTCTAGTTCTTTTATGCTTATCCCTGAATCTACTCTAATGTCTTTGATTTTCATTTATTTTTCTATGAAAAATGTTTTATAAATCTTGTGAAGAGAATTTTTATTGAAAAATAAGTGCTATTGACAATCTTTAAAATAATCAAGAGATTATAATAATATTTAAAAATGATTTAGTTTTAGTATTAGTAAGATGTCAGAGAGTAATGGTTTACATATATATCATATAGGTTATAATTTATGTAGTAAGGAAGGCATGGGTCTTGGGAGTAGAGATATTAAGCTTTATGTAAGAGCAAGAACTCTTCTTGCTGCTGATTCTTTAGAAGGAATTTTTGGTAAAAAGGATTTTAATTTTACATTATCTTTTTTAGAGGAGATTGATAGGGAAGAAGCAATAAGGAGAGTAGGAAGTTCTGGGCTTGAGGTTGTTCCGCTGATTAATTAGACTCTATGTTATAATAGTATTTAGTTAATGTCAAAATTAATCGAGAAGATTTTTGCAGGCAAAAACTTCCGTATGTTTTTTTATAATATAGTATACAAGTCTTTCTTACCTTACTTATCTTCCCTAATTTTTTGATTTCAACAATACTGATAAAGTCAAAAGATTTATGTTGGACTTTGGACACTTAAATCTTTAATTGACCAATTAGATGTTTTTATTATAATAATATTTAAAAGATTGATTAAGATTGTTTTTTTATGGGTCCTGACAATTCTTTAGTTAGGAAGATTAGATTGACTACTGTAAGTGGAATTGTTTATAGATTTAAATTATTTTTTAATGGAAGTGAAGTTCCTTGCAAGAATGAATGCAAGAGAAGAGAGGATGATTCAATTGTTGTTTTAGAACATGTAGTTTATCTTGCCAATGGATTATGGCAAGCATTGGAGAAAAGAGTTCAGGAATTAGTTCCTGGAAATAATCAGCTTTCAAGTGCAGGTGAGCTTGGGCTTGTTGAAAATGAACATAGAAGAAAGCCAGATTATGAATCTGTAAAAAGAATTGTTGAAGAATATGTTTCTACAAGTCAAGCACTTTTAGGAATTGCATTGTCTTCTAGACATGTTTTTCCAGAATCAAGAGTTGTATATCTAGATTCTGAAAATAATATGCTTAGGCATAGCGGGTTTATTGAAAAAGTTGAAGAATTGAGGTGATTGTTATTTGTATAATTTTTTAATCTTTTCTTTAAAGGATTTAAATGTATTTTTTTTAATGTGATGCTTGGCTTGATTGAGCAGGTCTTGGAGGAAGTATAAATTATGATAGGATGCAAGTTCTTTTCCAACTGGTTCGTTTTCTTTTAAGAGATGTCGGATGTATGCTTTGCTGTAGGTTTTGCATGTGAAACAATGACATGATTTGTCTATGGGGGTTTTGTCAAACTGGTATTTTTTATTGAGGATTTTTATTTTTCCTTTTGATGTGAAAAGTTCTCCATGGCGTGCATTCATTGTTGGAAGTCTTGAATCAAATATGTCTACTCCATGGGAGATAGCTTCAAGAATTTCATTTGGAGTTCCAATGCCCATTAAATAAATAGGCTTGTTATCTGGAAAGATATTTTTTTGCATTTTTACTATTTTCATTTCTTCTTCAAATGTTTCTCCCATGCCAAAACCTCCAATGGAATATCCATCAAAGTTTAATGCTAAAAGTTCTTTTGTTGATTTTTCTCTTAGGTCTTTGTATATCCCTCCTTGAGTTATGCCAAATAAAAGTTGTCTTCTTGATGAAGGGATATTTTTTTGAAGTTTGTCATGGTGAAGCTTGCATTTTTTTGCCCATATTGTGGTTAGTTCCACTGATTTTCTTATTTCTTGTTTTGAGTCTCCATATAAGGGCATTCTATCTAAACACATTGCAATATCACTTCCAATGTCGAGTTGAATTTCCATGTCTTTTTCAGGGGTCATTATTATTTTTTCTCCTGAAATTGGATTTTTAAAAATTACATGTTTTTCATTTGAAGAAAGGTATATTTCTTTTGAATACATTTGAAATCCTCCTGAATCTGTGAAATTTATTCCAGAGAAATTCATGAATTTTCCTAGCCCTCCTGAACTTTTTATTATTTTTACACCAGGCCTTATAGAAAGCAGGAAAGCATTTGAGATTGTTACTTTGCTTAATTCTTCAAGTTTTTTTGTGTTTATGAATTTGGGTGTTGCTTTTGTTGAA
>CAYHLB010000098.1:0-4737 GCA_964357325.1 Candidatus Woesearchaeota archaeon | reverse complement strand
ACTAATAAAGGAAGAAGATCAAAAAGGCATACAATAAGAAAAGTAGTTCATATGTCCTATCAATGGATTGCAGAACAAAGAGCAAACAAGTATTTTGAAAATCTAGAAGTTCTAAATAGTTATAACATAGGAAAAGATGGAAAATATTATTTTTATGAAATTATATTAGTTGACCCAACAAGACCTGAAATTCAAAACGATTCAACATTAAATTGGATTTGCAAAAAAACAAATCAAAAAAGAGTCTACAGAGGACTTACATCTGCTGGAAAAAAGAGCAGAGGACTTACTAGCAAATCTCCAACAAACAAAGCAAGGCCTTCTGTTAGAAAAATGCATTTAACCAATAAAAGAAACAGAATGTATCCTAAAAAATAGTTTTCTTGTCTAATCTATTGAAAATATATTTTATATTGAACAAAACTTTAAACAAAAAAAGTTTATTTGTTTAATGAGAAGGTACGTAGGAATTGATTGTGGGGGAACTAATCTTAGAATTTATGAAGTTAATCCTGAAACAGGAGATCTAGTAAAAGATTTATTAGAAAGAAAAATAGATTTAAGGGATATTGATAAAAATTCTGAGCTTACAAGAATTGTTTCTAATGCAATAAAAGTAATTAATGAAGAAGAGATTTATGTAGGATGTGCTGCAGCTGGAAATGTAGATGAAGAAGCTCTTACTCTAATCCAATCCCCTAATTCAGGGATTAAAAAACCAATAACTTTCGCAAAATCTCTCAGAGAACAAGGGCATAAAGTAATTTTAATAAATGACATGAAGGCAGCTGTAATGGGCGCCCATAGGTTTGGACAAGGAAAAGAATTAGATAATGTTCTTGTTGCAACCTATTCTTCAGGTTATAATTGCATGAAAACACATAAAGGAAATCTTATACAGGGAATAAGTCCTGAATTTGGACATCAGCCATATCATGATAAAAAAAGTCCAAGATTTACTGAATTAAAATGTGGTTGTGGAGGATTTTCACATCTAGACCCTGCTGTCAGTGGAAATGGATCTGCAAACATGGCTAGAAAATATTTTAGAGAAGAAGAATATTCACCAGAGAATATTTTAATTTTAAAACTAGCCCATGAGTCTCTCCTCAATGGAACAGATAGAGAATTTTCAGTTCAAGAAATTCATGTGCAATAAAAGCAGAACATGTTTATAGAGCTTTTAGGCAAGAACCATTGAGAGAACCACAAAAAAGCATAAGAGATGTTCAAGTAAGAGCTATTGCAGAATCTTATGCAAGAATGCTTGCTGCCTATAATCCTTTAGACATTATAGTCTGCATGGGAAGTCAAGCAGAAAAAGATGGAGACCTATTAATAACTCCGGCTACAGAATTATTCTATGATAAATTCAATGAATTTTGCATGCATTCTCTAAATAAACCCAAAATTGTAATAAACAACCTCCCTGAAATTGGAGTAAGAGGGGCTGTTGCCTATATTCAATCAGTTTTTGAATAAAATTCTTAATAAAATAGATTTAATAATAATCTATTCTTAATTTATTCATGAAAAAGAGAAAACAAAAAAATATATTAAATAAAAATCAATGGATTATATTAATACCTCTGATTTTAGTGATGATTTTGGATTTAACCTTTACAATAATTGGCCAACCAGAATATTACTGGAATAATCACTCTTATTTTGATGAAGCAAATCCAATTGGTAAAATACTTCTTTCAACTGGACCACTATATTTTATTGCAGTCTTTATAATTTATTTAATAGGAGTTTTATTCATTATAATTAAGATCCATAGGCCTTGGAATATTATGGTTTACTTGGGATTTTTCATTAGTCATGCCTGGGCTGGAGCATCCTGGACTTCTGAAATACTAAGTAGGTATTTTCTTATGAATATTAACGAATTTTACTCAGGAATTATTTATTTTATAATAATTGCAATAATTTCTGGATTTTGTTTTAATACAATAAATAAAACTAACACTTAACAATAATATAATGAAAAAGAGAAAATCAAAAAAACTCATTATTAGTTTATCAGTAATATTTATAATCCTCCTCCTATTAATTATTACATTAACAATGTGGCCATTCAAATCATACAAAATAATAGAAACAAAAACATTCTCAGAAATTCCAGGATTTATCTTTGAATATCCTATATTTGAGGGGTGGGAAGTATCTCAAACAAAAAAGATAAATGACAATGAATATTACATATTTTTTAAATGCCTATTTGAGACAGTTGTTGCACCTAGCATAAAAATTACTAAAACCGGAGCAACCCATATTGATCCAAAGGCTAATAATTTTAAAATAAATAAAAATAATGTAAAATATTACTCACAAATTGACCAAAAACTAGATGGAATGCCCTACATAAACTTCTATGAAAATAGTTATACAATAACAATTTATCCATACCTCCACGAAGGAGATGGTTATTCAGGAAAAATAATTACTGAAAAAATAATAGATACATTTAATTTCTTACCTGAAATAACTCTGATTATTAAGAACAAAACAGGAGAAATAGGGAGAATAGACTTTTCACAGACAAATTCAGGAGAATTAAATATAACTTCTAAATCACAAGATGCAAAAGAATTAAAAAAAATATGGAATAAAATAAAAAATCAAACTTTGACCTATGATTTTGAAAATAAAGAGGGGGATAAATTAACAATGTATTCCAAAGTAACAAAACCAGGTGAAGAAGATTTCAAATGGGGAGTTTATGAATATTTAACAAATCAAGGATTTGTTGTAGAAGCAAAAGAAAAGTAACCCCATAACCTTTAATAACTTCTAAAACTAACACTAATAATAGAAACAAAAAAAGGTGAAAAATGCTCTACAAAGAATTATGTGAAACATATGAAGAACTTGAAAAAAATCCTTCAAGATTAAAAAAAACAGCAATTCTCGCAAATTTTTTAACAAAGTTAAAAAATTCTAGCCATCCTGAAATTATCTATTTAATTCAAGGCAAAGCTTTTCCAGACTATTCTGAAAAAGAATTCGGAATCTCCGATCAATTATGCATTAAGGCATTGGAAAAATCATCAGGAATTTCAAAAAAAGAAATAATCCAAAAATGGAAAAAAATAGGAGATTTAGGACTGGTTTCAGAACAAGTAATGACAAGGAAAAAACAAAATACCCTCTTTTCTAATAAATTAACAACTGAAAAAGTTCTTGATAATCTAAAAAAACTTCCTGAACTAGTTGGAAAAGGAACAGTTGATAAAAAAATGGCACTTGTTTCAGAGCTTTTGACATCTGCATCAGGAATAGAAGCAAAATACATAATTAGAACTCTTTTAAATGATTTAAGAATAGGTGTTGCCTCTGGAACCATAAGGGATGCAATAACCTGGGCTTGTTTTGGCAATAAAGAAGAAGATGGAAGTAATAAAGAAGAAAATGCAGAAGCAGCAAAAGCAGTTCAAGAATCCTATGATAAAGCAAATGATTTTGCACTTGTTTTTGAAAAAGCACTAAAGGGAATAAAAACCCTTCATGCAACAGAATTAGTTCCAGGACATCCATTAAAGGCAATGCTTGCATTAAAAGCAGAATCAATAAAAGATGGTTTTGAAAAAGTAGGCAGACCAGCTGTTTTTGAATATAAATACGATGGATTTAGAATGCTCATCAATAAAGACGAAAAAGGAAATATAAAAATATTTACAAGAAGGCTCGATGAAGTTACAAAGCAATTTCCAGATGTTGTAAAATACATAAAAGAACACATTGACGCAAAATCATTTATCCTAGATTCTGAAGCAGTAGGCTATGATCCTAAAACAAAAAGATACAAAGTTTTCCAAGATATCTCACAAAGAATTAGAAGAAAATATGACATTGAAAAATTAGAAAAAGAACTTCCAGTAGAATTGAATATCTTTGATATTCTATACTACAATGGAAAAGCAATGATACAAGAACCATTTGAAAAAAGAACCCAGCTAATTAGAAAAATAATTCACCATCATCCATTTAAAATAAGAACTGCAGAACAACTAATAACAGACAATGAAAAAAAAGCAGAACAATTCTATAAACAAGCATTAAAAGAAGGGCAAGAAGGAGTTATGATAAAAAATTTAAATGCAGAATACAAACCAGGTGCAAGAGTGGGATTTATGCTAAAGTTAAAACCAGCTGAAAATGAATTTGACCTGGTAATAACCAAAGCAGAATATGGAACAGGAAAAAGAGGAGGAATACTCTCATCCTACACTCTTTCATGTTTTGATGAAGAAAAAGATAAATTTGTTGAAATAGGAAAAGCTTCAACTGGATTAAAAGAAAAAGAAGAAGAAGGCCTTTCCTTTAATGAACTAACTAAACTTCTAAATCCATTAATAATAAAAGAGCATGGAAAAGAAGTTACTGTTAAGCCAAAAATAATAGTAACTATCTTATTTCAAAACATTCAAAAATCTCCTTCCTATGAATCAGGATTTGCATTAAGGTTTCCAAGAATAACAAGATTAAGAGAGGACAAATCTCTTAAAGATGTAACATCTATGCACGAAGTATTAACTGAGTTCAAGAGAATGGAATTAAAAAGAGAATACTAAATCTATTAAAATACATCCTAATTATATCTCCTACTCGAAAATCTCCTCCGCTCACTTTTCTCTAATCTCATAATCATTACCAGTACATAAAGCGAGTTTGTTGAGCACCGAAACAAACAAGTTAGAAATACTAAGAAATTTAAACCCTTTTTCATATTCT
>CAYHLB010000097.1:0-4762 GCA_964357325.1 Candidatus Woesearchaeota archaeon | reverse complement strand
TTGTTTTATTAATATAAATAGTCCAATCATTCTCTTCTCATGAATCTTACTATCTAAGAGTTCTTGAATATCCCCCATACTCAAATCCGAAAACTCTTTAGCAATCAATCTCTGTTCAGGAACAACTATTCCAAGAAAAACATCCCCCTCACCATATTCTCCTTTTCCTGTTTTAAAAAATCTTTGAAGAAGCTTTGCCTTATCAGGATTTGCCTTTTCACTTATCTTTTTTTCAAGTTCTTGGTTCATAATATTAATTAAGAATAATAATTAATAAACTTAATTATCTTTCCAAAACATCAACTTCCTAAAATCAAAATTACTTTCTTTTCTTGTCTGCCTTAATTTTCTTATGCCCTTCATATTTTCAGTTGCAATAAAAAATATTTTTTCAGGCATTTTTATATTTTTTAAAATATATCTTCTAGCAACAGCTGGTTTTTGTATTCCAATTTCCCTTAAACACATTCCAACTGCTTTTTGAATATTTTCTTCATTGCTATGAAGATTTTCTTCACAAAGATTAATAGCTAGCTTAATATCACCATTTCTAACAAGAGCAATGCTCACCATTAAAGCCATTCTCTTGTACCAAATATTTTTAGACCTAGCCATTAAAATTATTTCTTTTTCAATACTAGGTGCCCTAATAAGAATTTCACCTAGAATATTTAATGAAACACTGTCGACTTTATCCCAGCTTTTTATATCCTTTAATTTACTTTTCATAAAATTCCAAGTCCAAATATCAAACTCATCCTTATACATTTCTAAGGTATAGATTGCAAGAGACCTTTCTTCATGATAACCAGAATTCCAAAATTTGTTAAAGACTTTATAAAATCCCTTTAAATCATATTCTTCATAGAGTCTTTTTGCAAGAACTCGGAGTTCAGGAACCTTTGTTCCATAAAAATCATGGCTGCTCCTTATGTATTTTTTTATGTCCTCTGCAAATTCCCTGTCACTTAATCTCTTTAATTGTTTAGTAGAAATAGTCATATTGCACCGTTTTAAGGATTACCTTCCTTTTTGGGCCCTTTTTTGTCCTATGTTTTGAGTAGTTGGTTTTTCAATTTTAGTAACATGTTTTTGTTCCTTTGCCTCTTCCTTTGAAATTGCTAGTCCCTCTTCTCTTGATGCTTCTTCTTTTTCCTTTGTATCATGAGCTTTTTGAGCATCTTCCTTCTTTTCTTCTTTACTTTCCTCAACTTTACTCTCTTTCTTTTCTTCTTTTTCAGAAGTCTTCTTAACTTCCTTATTCATTTTCTCTTCCCTAAGTCTAAGATATTTAATATGCACTGGAATATCAACCATATGAACTCTAACAGTATCATTATCAAGTTTTATAGCCTTAACTTTAATTTTTGCTGGAGGTTTTCTCATTCCCCTAAATCTCAATTCATTATTCAAATCATTTTCAATTTTTATTTTTCGAAGGTCCCTATCATAAATCTTCATATGTCTTGCAAGAAATCTTTTTAATTCCTTAACAGCTCTTGTTGCTCTTTTATGCTTTGCAACCTTAAGCCATTCACTTCTAAGTGGAACAATGTATTCTCTTTCCAAAACAACTTTTTCCTTTTGTTTTACTTTTTTGTCTTTAGCCATGTTTATCCTAGATGCTGCTTTCTTTGCTTCCTTGGTTTAATTTTTAATTTTGTTCTTCTCCAATGCCTTTTAACATGTGTAACAGAACTTGGATGCATTTTCTTTCCCTTTCCCATTTTCTTTAAAACAACCCAAACAGGAGCCCATCTAGTTTGCTTTGTTGCTTTTGCAAGCTTTATCTTTTTTTGTTGACATGCTCTTGCTGATGTCATTGTACACTCTCCAATAATTCTTTTCCTTGTTTAGTCAATACTCTTCCAGCTCTTTTTCTAGGCTCATTGAATTTTTCAAGTAGTCCGGCTTTTTCACCTTGCTGTAATATTACTCTAATCATTTTTCCACTTGCTTTTCTAAACTTTGAAGGTTGAACTCCCCTATTTTTTTTATTTCCATATCTTGTTTTAAGTCTATTAACTCCAACAGTATGATTAAGATAAATTTGCCTTAAAATACTAGCAGCTCTTTTATGCCAGAATTCAGGATCTTGGGAAGGCCTTTCTTTTCCAACACCTGTTTTAACAAAAAAACTCCACTCAGGAGTTTTAAACTCAGGCATTTCCATAAGTATCTTTGCTAATTTAAGATTATACTCATCAGCAGCAATTTCATATACTGAATTTTTTATCATTTTATTTTCCTTAGGCCATTCCTTGCGGAATTAGATAGTGGGCACTTCATTATCAGAAGATAATGAACTTATTTTCCACTCTAAACCTAAAACAACTTAAGAAAATGAGTTTATAAAGGTTTCCAATGAATTATCCTTTTCTCTCTTTCCTTAATTTTAGAACAAATATGCTAAATCCTACAATCCTATAGTCAAATTTTCTGCCAAGAAAATTTAGAATAGCTTCAGCATATTTTTTAATATCTTCTCTGCTCTCCCTTGCATTTGCAAGAACTCTTATCTTAACATTCTTCACCTCTGTTTTATCAAATCTCTTTTTAAGAGCATCTAAGAATTCTTTAGTAAGTCCTTTTTTCCCCAATTGAATTTCAACTTTGCTTGTCATGACAATAAGAATAATAATGGGTTTTTAATTGTTATTAATTTGAGCATAGTATATTTAGTTTGTTAAAAAATCAAGCAACCAATAGTCTCGAGTTAATTTATAGGTAGATTATTCAGATTTAGAGAAAAATATCTGGCAATTATAACTTATCTCTTTGCTTATTTACTTTAGCTGATTTTATTGACACTAATGATACAATAGAGATTCTAACCTGCAGAATGCGGTTAAAATCTCCCTAAAATTTGAGAGAAGCAATCTATATTAAAAATTCAAGTTTATGAGAATTAAGCCTTTACTTATTACTAAAATTTTTTATCTCACTTCCAATCTATCACTGGGAATAGCAGCCATTACTTCATCTTTTGAAATTGGAAGATGATATTTATTCTTTATTATTTTTAATATCTCCTTGCATGCCTCTTCTTTTCTTAAATTTCCAGGAATAATCTTGCATATTATTTCCTCACAAGTTGTTTTAGGAACAGCCCTTATTTTTCCCTTTTGAATAACAAGAACCAATTCTGGTTTAACATTCATCTTTTCAACTTTTCCCTTTACTCCAAATGTCCCAATTTTCATTAATTTTAATTTATACACTTGTTCTCTCTTAAAAATATCAATATCAATTTTGCTTTTTGCAAGTTTCCATTGCTTTGAAAAACAAGCACAGAAAACAGCAGTTTCTTCAATATCTTTTTTATTAATTTTTTCTCCAACAATTATCATAAAAGGACTTCCAGGCTCAGAAGTATGGCAAACAACATAACCTGGTTTTGAAAATTCCCTTAAAACCTTTTCATTTTGTTCATCTGATTTTCCACCAATAACGAGATTTCCATTTGAAGTAAAAAACCATCTAAATTGCAAATACTCTTTACTATTGTTCATCTTATTCATTAATCTTTAATAATAATAGTTTTTAAAGTTTGGGATGATTATTTTCTCTAATCTAACTTTAACTTTTCTTCTGCTCCAAATTCTTCTTCAAATTTTTTTGCAAGTTCTTCCAGGGCTTGTTTTTGCGATGAAGAAATCCGTTTAGAGACATGTTTTTCATAAGATACATCAACAGCATTGTCAAATTGATAATAATTTGGGAATGAAAAACTAAAATGCAGCATTCTAGAGCAAGCTAAATTCATTCTTGCTTGCTCTAAATCCTCGCTTGTTGGATGTGTGCCATTACAATTAAACATAAATCTTCCCAAAACTTCTGGATAAGTATCTTTATTTTTATAGAAAAAACCACTAAATTTTTGGACCCTATATTCAAATCCCCTTCTTCCTTTTTGCATAAAATGCCCAATACCAACAAGAACATCACTAGGATTCATTATTTCTCCCATCTAATAAACAAAAAATTTTACTTTATAAATAAAATTATATTACAATATCTAATATTAAAATGGTTTAGATATTTTTAGGATAAAGAAATGATTAATGCCACCACGATTACTTAAACTATTATATGTTTTAATCAAAACATATATAAATTATCTTTCATAGATATAATAAAAGAGATGAACATGGTATTAAAAAAATTCTATAAAACACTGAACGACAAGCAAAAAGCATATGTATCTTTGAATTTAAAAAATCCTCAAAATGGAGAATATATGCTTTGTGTTTTCAGGCTTTTTCCAGATAAAAAAATGAATATTCTTCAATCAGCATCTGAAATTGCAGCTGAATCCTCAACAGGAACTAATTTTAAAGTGCAAACAGAAACTCCTTTTTCAAGGGAAATGAATGCCCTAGTTTATCAAATTGATGAAAAAAAACATCTTGTCTGGATTGCCTATCCATGGAGACTATTTGATAGAAGAGGAAATATACAGAATATTTTAACCTATGTTGTTGGAAATGTTTTAGGCATGAAAGAAGTTAAAGGATTAAAACTACTCGATGTATGGTTTTCTCCTTCAATGCTAGAGCAATTTGATGGCCCTTCATATACAATCGATGATATGAGAAAATACCTAGATGTTTATGATAGACCTATTTTAGGAACAATAATAAAACCAAAAATGGGTTTAACTTCAGCAGAATATGCAGAGGTTTGCTATGATTTCTGGAGCGGAGGAGGAGATTTTGTAAAAAATGATGAACCTCAAGCAGACCAGGATTTCTGTCCCTAT
>CAYHLB010000096.1:0-4867 GCA_964357325.1 Candidatus Woesearchaeota archaeon | reverse complement strand
GATTCAAAACTTTCTAAATACTCCTTCCTACTTAATCCATAACCATATTTTCCTAATTTTATTTGAGTTCTTTTAATATATGTTAAAAGATTCATCCTCTTATCTTTCTCACTATCTTTAAAAAATGGATGAATTATTCCATTTCCAAGATAACCAAAATAAGGAATATCCTTTAAATCAAGAATTTCTAAAAACTCCTGTAGTCTATCAAAAAACAATCTAGGATCTTCACTATTATAATAATCATTCAATCCAAGAGTATAGTAAAGATTCTCAATTTTCTTCAATAATTTCTCATATTCAACCCCCTTTATTTTTCCCCTCTCTGAATCAAATTCAACAAGCAAATAATATCTATCAACAAACCCAAGCATTTTAGATATTTTTTTAGAAAATAAAATAACACTGCAAACCTCTTTCTCAGATTTTAACCTTCTTCCAACATGCAAAGCATCTTCTAACTTGTCTGTCTGAAAAATAGAAAAACTTCTTGAGATTCTAGGTAAAACCCGTATTTTAGCACTAGTTATTACACCAGTTATTCCCTCCATACCGCAAGCATCCATTAAATCTGCTTTGCTTGTCTTGATTATTTCACCTTTTCCATTGACAAATTCAATCTCATCCAACCAATCCCTTATAGAACCATATTTCATAGCTCTTTTTCCAGAAGCATTTGTTGCAATCATTCCACCAATACTGCTAACTCCTTTATTTAAAAGATCAATTGGAAATTCATAGCCCTTTGCTATTAATTTTTCATTTAATTCCTTTAAAATAATACCTGCTTCAACAACAATAGTTTTTTTAGATGGACTAAAACTAATAATATTATTCATCTTAGTCATATCGATTACAAGAGACCCATTCGGAACAACACCTCCCTCAAAACCAGTTCCAGCACCCCTTGGAACAATATCCATATTTGTAATTCTAATTATTTCACTTACTTCTTTTGTATTTTTAGGAAAAACAACCTTCTCCACCTTGCCAATAATCCTAGAAGCATCAGTATTATATGCAACAATTTCTTTTCTTATCATTTCTTTTCCTCAATTGATTCATTTATTTCTTGATTTTCAATATCTTCATCAAGAATATCTAAAATTTCTTCTTCCTCAGCCTCTTGCCCAAATTTCTCTGCTTCTTTCTTTTTAATTCCAAGAGCCTCTGCAAGTATATCTGAAATATCTACTATTTCCACTTCCCCATTAGAATTCTTATTAAGTATTTGAAAATCATTTATAGAGTTAGTAATTATTTTTTTAACACCAATTCTCTTTGCCTGCAATATCCTTTCTCTGGCAATTGAATTAGATAATTCTAAATTAATAAATCCTAATTGTCCGCAACTACCACAACAAACAGCATTTTCCTTAGAATCATTCA
Organism: Candidatus Woesearchaeota archaeon; assembly: GCA_964357325.1. Taxonomy (GTDB): domain Archaea; phylum Nanobdellota; class Nanobdellia; order Pacearchaeales; family GW2011-AR1; genus ARS1285. The sequence continues at coordinate 3,478 of CAYHLB010000096.1, read as the reverse complement.
TCTCAACTAATTCATAACCAAGTAATTCCAAAATCTTTCTAGGAGTATCATAAACATCCAAATACCTTCCTAAATAACAAGAATCTTGATAAGTTATTTTTTCAATAACTCTTTCTTTTATAAGATGAGGTTTTGACTCTAATTTTTCTAGAATAATATCCCAGATATTTTCTATTTTTATATTCCAATCAGGAATAAGATTAGGATAATCCTGCAGGAACATCTTATGACATCCAGGATCACTTGTAATTATATGAGTTATATTCTCCTCTTTAAAAATTTCAAAATTTCTTTTAGCAATTTTTCTAGCCTCTGCATCAAAACCAAGCTCCAAAGCAGGTAAACCGCAACAGATTTTTTTATTAACTAACTTAAACTCTATTCCAAGCCTATGAAATATTTTTTCATATAATTCAAAATATTCTTTATTCATGAAATAAGTTGCACATCCTGGAAAATAAACAGTTTTACTTGACTTAAATATTGAAAATAACCCCATTTTTATAATTCCCCTATTTTCTCTTTAAAGTGTTTTTTGGTTTTAAAGCATATATATAATTTAAAGCATATAATAAAAAATCAGGTTTTAGATATAAAATCAAATAATATCACCACCCAACCTAAATAAACAAAAAAAGCAAGGTATTTAAACTAAATTTGCCTATTTTAATCACAAAAAAAAAGGACTTTTTGAACATTATGTTAGCTATTATCCATGCTCTTGTTGGTGGTTTAATTGGAGAGGAATTTAATTCAATTTTGTTAATAGCTATAGCAAGTTTTGCTCTACACTTCCTATTTGACATGTTTCCTCACTGGGATGCGAACTGGGATAAAAAACGTTTTGAAACAACAGGAGAAGCTATTTTAAGCAAATTCGCAAAAGCATGGTTTGCAATAGACATGATGCTTGCAATAATTATAATTGCAAGCCTCTACAATGTATTTGACAGCAAAAAACTAGTCCTAGGAGCATTTATGGGCATTCTCCCAGATTTAATCAGCCTAGGCTATAAAACCAAGCTTAAAAAAAGCAAGCATTTTGTAGGTTTCTTAAAATTCCATTCAAAAATACAAAGACATACTAATTTAAAAAAAAGCCTTATAAGTCAATCAATAATCATAGGATTGCTCATAATTCTATTTCTAATTGTTTATTTTGTGTAAACTCACTAAACACAAAAAACTCTTGTTGGCATTTCTCTTTCAGAAACAAAAACCTTAGGTGAAAAATTCTTTCGTTTTTTTAATAATCCAAAACTATCTAAAGCAGTAGAAGGAGTATTATTATTCTTGCTTAAATGAGATAAAACCAAATATTTAAGTTTAGAAGATGCATTTTCAAAAACACAATTTGCAGAATTCTCATTACTCAAATGCCCAATATCACTTTCAATCCATTTTTTAAGAAAATAAGGATATCCTCCATTTTTTAACATTTCAGGATCATAATTAGACTCTAAACAAAGAAAATCAGAATCATGAACATTATCAATAACATTTTGACAAGCATAGCCAATATCAGTCATAATAGATATTTTCTTTTTATTATAAATATTAAAAGAAACAGGGTCAGCAGCCCTATGAGACTTAGAAAAAGCTTCTACATCCATTCCACAAATCCTAGTTAACTCATTATTTTTAATCCGATTAATTAAATTAGGTTCAGAACAAAGACTACAGGATTCAATTGTTTTCCTAGTAGCAAATATTGGAACATTAAACTTTCTAGCAAAAAAATCAGCCCCCTTTACATGATCAGAATGCTCATGTGTAATAAATACTCCTTTAATATTCAAAGGATTTTTTCCAATTGAAAAAAGCCTATTCACTATCTGCTTAGTAGATATACCTGCATCAATTAAAATCCCCTGATTTTTATTTTCAATATAAAAACAATTTCCAGAAGAACCAGAAGCTAAAACACAAATTTCCATATTAATAATTAAAGAAATAAATTTCTGTATTTTGCATTTTTCTAAAAAATTCATAGCTAGGAGTATGCTCCTTTGCAACAATAAATATTTTTCCCAGACCCTCCCAAAAAGTAAACCAGCCAGCAGGTTGAGATATAACAAAAATAAAGTCCACTAAAAATTTAAAGCCAATATAAGACAATGCTTTATATTCATATAAAACAGTACTTAAAATCATTATTATAGAGCCAATGAATAACCATCTGATGCCTTCTTTTTTAATTGATTTTATTTCTTTTTCTTCTTCTAATAAATGCTTTCTGAAATATTCTTTTAATCTCTTTTTAATATGTATCTCCTCGCTAGGCTTCCTCATATGACTTGGAATTAATAATCTTAATTGCTCAAGACCATTTTTATCATGAACAGCTCTCTTGCATTCAGTTAAAAAATCATCAGAAATCATCCTTTCAGCATAGGGCCTTGGATCAAAATCAGAAAATATAGCATCATATGAATCAAGAACTAAACTGATATTAGCATGGAGAACATTTTGCTGTTTCTTTACTGCATCATTTCCTTGTTCAATAGATACCATCTTATCACCATCTATACAAATAAATAAATCAAGTTTATAAGATTAACTATTAAAAATATTTTAAACCATTTTCCATAGTTATTAACATGCATTACCACCTATTATTATCAGAAGCCTGCAATAGCAATTGTAGATACTGCTACAAGAAATCAATGGAAGAATTTGATAATGGACTTGATAAAAAATTCAAATTTGACTTCACTTCACCAGAATCCTCTCAAATAGACATTAAAAAATTAAAAAAGTTCTTAGAAAAAGATAAACATGCAACGCTAATTTTTTATTGTGGAGAACCCCTATTAGAGATTGAAAAAATAAAAGAAATAACTGACAATATTAATATTCCATTTAGATTCCAAACCAACGGCATTTTACTAGATAAACTTTCTTCAGAATATTTAAATAAAATAACAAAAATACTAATTTCAATTGATGGAAATAAAGAAAGAACAGACTATAATGGGGGAGAAGGTACTTTTGATAAAGTAATGAAGAATATAGTATACATAAAAAAAAATAATTACAAAGGAGAACTAATTGCAAGACTTACTCTTTCAGAGTTTCCAGACATTTACGAACAAGTCAAATTCCTAATAAACACAAACAGATTTACCAGCTATCATTGGCAAATTGATGCAGGATTCTTTAAATTTGATTATAATAAAGAAAAATTTGAAAAATTTGTAGAAGAATACAATCAGTCCATAAAAAAATTAATCAATTACTGGTTAGAACAAATGCGCAATGGAAAAGTAATAAAAATCTATCCATTTATAGCAATTATAAACTCGCTTCTCAAAAAAGAATTAACAAAATTTAGACGCGGAGCAGGTTATGCAGGCTATGCAATATCCACAGATGGAAAAATAGTTGCCTGCCCAATAATGAATTGCATTGAAGATTTTAAAACAGGAAATCTTGACTCTAATCCAAATGAAATGACATCCTCTCCACCCTAAAGGTT
>CAYHLB010000095.1:0-4886 GCA_964357325.1 Candidatus Woesearchaeota archaeon | reverse complement strand
ATTTTTTTAACAGATTTTTGGAAAGAGATAAGAGGATTGTAAAAGAGATGGGGATTAGTGGATTGAAGTTAGAGTGATTATTCTCCATCTTCCAGAGTTTGTTCTAAACCTTCTACAGCTAGCCTAATGTCTTGTGGAACTTCTTGTTCATATTTAGCTTGAACTAATTGACAGAGGTCTTCTGATGGACTTTCTCCCCTTGCTAACATTTGCCTTGGAAGTTTTGATTGTAAATAAGAAATCATAAATCTCGCTACCTCTTGAGGATTATAGTCTGCCATTTTATAGATAATATCTTCTTATTTATTTTATTTCACAGCTTGATTGAACATGAATGAAAGTGCTTGGCTAAAGAAAGGGGTGTTAAGCCAAACTGCAATTTCTTCATCAGGAGCTGTTCCTTTTGAAATTAAGAATAGAACCTGATCACTGTCTGCTATGAAGAACTTAGCATCAATGTTTATTAAAGCAACTTTAATCTTGAATTTGTTGCATATTTTTTTAACTTCTTTTTCATCACCTGATAAAGCTATTTTCATAGTTATATTTGCTTTTTTTAATCTATCAAAAAGTGATGAAAAAAATCTTGATTTAGATTGAACTTCTGAAACAGAAGTGCAGATTATAACTTCTTTTTTTGCATTTTCTAAAAGTTCTTTTATGTGGTTATAAATTGTAAGCCTTCCTTTTACAGCTCCTGAAATATCTTCATGCCTTACTGGTTTTATTCCTACATTGTAGAGTTCTTCAAGTTCTGTGTATTCTGATGTTTCTCTTAATTTTAATAAGGATTTTATTTTTTCCTGAGCATCTCTTTCTGCATTTGTTTTTAATTTTTCTATTATTACCTTTGGTTTGACTGCAATGTATTTTACAGGTTTTCCAAGTTTCATTACTGCAAAACCCTGTTTTTCTAAACTTTCTAAAACATCATAGGTTCTTGACCTTGGAACTCTGGAAATCTCTGCTATTTCACCTGCGCTTGCTATTCCTTTGCCTAGCAAAGCTAACCAGACTTTAGTTTCATAGATATTCAATCCAAAATATTCTTTAATTTGGTTAACTAATTCAGGTTTTATTATCATGTTATTACCAAAAGTCTATGAAAAAAAGGCTTTATAAATGTTTTGCTTGTTGTCACTGGACAATTAAAACAATATGTTAAGATTTATAAAGGAAATTTATTAAATCTATATATCCAACCTTATAAATTTATAGAAAAATGAAAGGAGACACATATATTGGAAGAATTAGGGAATTAATGATTGGAATAGATGCAAAAACCTTTCAAAATTCACTTAAGTTATATAGTTATGGGGATGTTGCTATAATGCTTAGGCAATCCTTACCTGAAATTTCTGAAGAAGAGATTGAAGATACCTATGCTAGATATCTTAGGGGATATCTAATTGTCAGAGAACTTCAAATATTTGGAAAAACAAGAGGGGAAATAATTGGGAATCTTGGTAATTTAGTTGAAAATAATCCCCTTCTTAGGGAAGAATATTTAAATTTAATAACTAATCTCGCTAGAAATTATGATTCTATGCATGAAAGGACTTTGGCTGAAGAATTAGGCATTAAACTTGAAAAACCAGAAGTTACCCTTGAACAAAGGGTAAGGCAAATTGATGGAAGATTATTAAGATTAACTCTTCCAAAATCAGTAAGAAGTGCTTAAATTACTTTAATTGCCATTAAAATCCAGCTGATTATCATTCCAAGATACATGGCAATTGTTAAAAATGGCATTGCAGGATAGAATTTTCCTTTTTTTGCAAATACAAATAAGTATAATAGGCCAAGGGTTGCAAAAAGTATTATTATTGCAGAAGGAATAAAGGATTTATAAGCATTGTAAAAGACCCCTGCAGTTATTATTGGAAATACAATGTCCCCTCCACCTAAAATTGCTAAACTGACTTTTACTTTTGCTTTTTGAAATTGTTTTTCAAGAAAAGAATCTGATTTTTCTTTGTATTTTTCTTTTATAAAATTTATTTTTTGTTTTTGTTTTTTGTCCGCATAGGGAATAAAAAATCCAGTGAATATTCTTAGATTGTTCATTTGATATTTTGCCATTTTTTGCATAAATTGAGATTGCCAAACAGCCCAGATATCATAGAGAGAGATTAAGAGGAGTAGAACAACTATTCCGATTATGCCAACTACTGGAATAAGAACAACTGCTATTCCTGGATATATTATTAATTCAGTCAGATTATGAACAATGATATTTCTCTTATAAATTTTAAAATAAGCTAGAATAATTGATACAAAGATTGCTATTAATGAGGCATAGATAATATTTGCTTTAATAAAAAAAGCATTTAGTGCAAGAGCTATGGCAAGTATTGTCACTATAAAAAACCAGGCCCTAATAAAGGAATCTGCATTTAATTTTGTGAGTATGAGAAATATGCCTATGGCAATTATAAATGAGAATATGATTGTTCCAGGAATTGCCATGAAAATGCATTGCATATAACTTGAATAGGAGCCTTGAAATTCACAGGTTTTTTTAGGCTGAATATCTTCTGGAGGCTGCATGTTATAAGGAATTTCATTTGTGTTGTAAACTCCTATTACAAATAATCCAATTATCTGAGTTAAGAGGAACATTAGGATAAGTATTATTGTTATTTTGAGATTGTGTTTCATCTTTTTTCTTATGAAAATATAAATTGAATGAGGTTTTTAAAGGTGATGAATAGAAGTATCTACTTAGCTTTCTGAAGCTACTTATGAAAAAATAACCTGACTCCATCGAAGATTATTTTTTCCAAAGAATTATAATTAATTTATATAAGATGAAAGTTATGGATTGTATGATTAAGCTTTACTTCTCTTACTTTACCAACATCTTTCTTTTTATTGATGATAACTACAATAATAGGAAATTTATCTTTGGACTATGGACTAGATAAATTTCAATATTTTACTTCAGAAACTAAGCAATAACGAATAGAAGTTTAATGAATTTCATCTGTGTAAAATTCTATTAATTTATTGCTTATTTTTTCTTTACCTAAAAATTTAATTATTTCATTTGAAAACTCTTTTGGAACAATAAAAGTTGTTGGAGACAATCTTTTTCCATTAAATTTTTCAATTAATCCTGTTTTTAAATACTTCTTTTCATTTCTTCCAAATAGCTCCCTAATTACCTTGTTTCTCTTAGTTATATTTTTTATTGGTTCAATAATAAATAAATAATTTCCTTTGAGATTCTTGGGAATTTCTTTATATCTACTATATAAAATTATTCCTTCACTAATGATGCTTCTTTTTAATTTCCATTCTTCAAGAAGACCTACATTTGCTTTAATTTCATTTTTTATTCCCCTAAGGAGAAATACTTCTGCAATCTTAGATTTATAAAATTTATTTAATTCTATATTTATTATATTTTTAATTCTATCCTCATTATTCCTATTTTCAATATTAAAAAATAAATCAATGTCACTATTTTTATCAGATTCACCTCTTGCAACTGAACCAAATAAAATTATTTCATTTATTCCATCTAATTTTGGAAAGATAAATGAAATAAATGCTTCTGAATAGGATATTAAATCTTTAAAATTCAAATATTTCATTTTTGAATAACTCCGTAAAAATTTCTTTTATTTTATAAAATGTTTCTAAAACTCTTTTAATTTGATTTGTCTCAGGTTTACCATACATTAATATATTTCTTTCATCTTCAAGTTCATAAATTAAATCATAAATTTCTTGCTTTTTCTCAAATTCTATTGGTAGTTTTCTTTCTATTAATGGTTCAATTTTTTGAGTTTTCTGAGGTTTTTTAAACCAATCATGTTTGATTATTTTTCCAATTGGGATTTTATTTGTTAAGTGCAGATATAATTCTAAATATTGAATTGAGCAGGCAGATGTATGGAATCCTATTGTTACTGGCTTTTTTTCTATTCCTTCTTCTATTGCATCTTCAAGTTCATCAAGATGCTCTTGAATTTTCTTTTTGTGTTCATCTATGGATGTCATTGTATTTCGGGCTAATTTATACCAAGATAAGGTATATTTTATACCTTATAAACCTTTTGGGCTAATTTATACCAAGATAAGGTACATTTTATACCTAATTATTAAAGGTGTAACATAAAAAGTTCATAACACTAAACTTTAAATATTAGTTATACGTGTATAACTATATGGAAACTAAGGATATTAAAGTCAAGAAGTGGGGAAACTCCTTTGGAATAATTATACCTAAAGATATTGTTGAGAAACAGAAAATCAAAGAAGGAATAATTATACGGGTAAATATCCAAGTTAAAAATAAAACAAAAGTCAAAGACATTTTCGGCATAATGAAAGGCAAGTTAAAAAGAGATACTGATGAGGTATTCAGAGAAATTGACAAAGATTTCTGGGATGAGAATTAATGGGTTATTTCTTTGATTCTTATGCTATAATTGAAATTGTAAAAGGAAATCCTAATTATGAGAAATTTAGTGGAGTAGATTTTATAACAAATAGTCTTAATTTAGCAGAAGTTTATTATTATTTGCTTAAAGAAAGTGATGAGTATATTGCAAGTGATATGTTAAAAAAATTTAACTTTGAATTTATTGAAATAGATCCAAAAACTGCAGTTGATTCCGCAATCTTTCGTTTTAGAAACAAAAAATCAAAATTATCCTATGCTGATTGCATTGGATATGTACTTGCAAAAGAAAATAATCTATTATTTCTAACTGGAGATAAAGAGTTTGAGAATCTTTTTAATGTTGAATTTGTAAAAAAATAGGGTAGATTTTATACCAAATTAATAAACGATATATATATATATATCCTAGAATTTTCATTATTTAAGGTTAAATTTAAAAAGAAGTATTGAAAGGAGGTTAAATATTATGAAA
>CAYHLB010000094.1:0-4973 GCA_964357325.1 Candidatus Woesearchaeota archaeon | reverse complement strand
CATATTTTTCTGTAAAGATACTATTAAAATGAAAAGATCAAGTAGACGTTGGAAAAAGAAAAACCAAATGAGATGGAAGTGGCAAAGAAAAAGACTTAGACGTGTCAAGAAAAAAAGAAAGCAAAAAAAGATGGGCTAATTCTTAATATAGAAAAATTTCTAATAATTAGATTTAACAAATTTTCAAGATAATAAGATTATAAATTATTAATCAATTCTCTACAACAATCTTTATAAAACAAGTCTTCTATGAACCTCTATAAAAAAGAAGCAAAATGGAACAAGATTCTAATATTTGGACAGAAAAATACAGACCAAAGAAATTTGAAGAAGTAGTTGGCCAAGATGACATAATTAGAAAAGTAACAAACCTAACAAAGTCATTAAACATACCCCATATGCTTTTTGCAGGTCCTGCTGGAACAGGAAAATCAACTCTTGCACTTATTGTTGTTAAAGAGCTCTATGGAGTTCATTGGAAAGAAAACTGCCTTGAATTAAATGCCTCTGATGAAAGAGGAATTGATATTGTAAGGCAAAAAGTAAAAGATTTTGCAAGAACAAAAGCATTAGGAAGTGTTCCATTCAAAGTAATATTTTTAGATGAAGCAGATGCTCTAACAAGAGAAGCTCAACAAGCATTAAGAAGAACAATGGAAAATTTCACAGGAACCTGCAGATTCATTCTTTCCTGTAACTATTCTTCAAAAATAATAGACCCAATTCAATCAAGATGCGTTGTCTTTAGATTTAAGATGCTTGAAAAAAAAGACATAGAAAAAAGAATAAAAATAATAGCTGAAAGAGAAGACCTTCAAATAGACCCAAAAACAATAGAAACTCTTTATGAAGATAGTGAAGGTGATTGCAGAAGAGTAATAAATCTTCTCCAAGCAGCCTCATCCATATCTCCAACAATAAGCGGAGAACTAATAAATACCCTAATTTCAGCTGCAAAACCAGGAGATATAAAAATAGTCCTAGAATATGCACTAAGCGGAGATTTCCTAAAATCAAAAGAAAAACTCCTAGAAGTTATGTTAAAAGAATCAGTCTCAGGAACAGATATAATAAAATCAATTCAAAAAGAAATCTGGAATCTTCAAATAGACAATGAACTCAAAGTCAAACTAACAGAAAAAACAGGTGAAATAGAATTTAGAATGGTAGAAGGAAGTGATGAATTCATCCAGCTTCAATCTCTTCTCGCAAGTTTTGTAATGGCAGGAAGAGGAATGTAAATATTTATTTAAAATGGGAATTCAAGTAGAATTTAATCCTGATTTAGCACTAAGAGAATTTGGAACTCCTGGAAGATTAGAAGAAGAATGTATTCCAGAAAGAACAATGCTTTATATGTGCCATAAATTTTTAAAAAAGGGACAAAGAAACTATTGGCTTCAAGGCGAGATTCCTCTCCTAATAACTGATGGTAAACACTTATCAAGACCAATAGCAAGCATAAGAATACTCGAAGCAACACATTTTTTACACAATGAAGAACTCTACACAAAAGGACTATATGAAATTATAGATGTATTTGGCCCTAATAGCCCAAGAATAGAATTCGAAGGTTTTGCAAGAAGAGGTTATAAAAAATGAAAATATTTATCTGCGCAAGTAAACATTTATACTCTAGAATACCTGAAATAAAAGAGATTCTCGAAAAAAAAGGTCATCAAATAACCCTTCCAAATAGTTTTGATAACCCCCTTAGAGAAGAAGAAATGAAACTCATATCTAAAGAAGAACATGAAAAATGGAAATCCAAAATGTTAAAACTGCTTGATGAAAAAATAAAATTAAATGATGCAATATTAGTATTAAACTTTGAAAAAAACAATCAACCAAACTATATCGGGGGAGCAACCTTTCTTGAAATCTACAAGGCATGGGATTATGGTAAAAAAATATTTTTAATAAATCCTATTCCCGAGACCAATTTTAAAGATGAGTTAATGGCAATAAATCCAAAAATAATAAATCAAAATCTTGATGAAATAGAAGAGAATATTGAAGTTGAAATACGCTCATTTATAACAAAAGAAAAATATGAAGAATTACTTGAATTCTTTAATAATAATTCAGAAAAAATAAAAGAAAATTATCAGGAAACATTTTATTTTGATTCAAACCAAGATTTAAGAACTCAAAAAAGCGATTCTCATGCAAAAATATGGCTAAAAAAAGGAAAAATACATGATGAATTTAGAGAAGAAATAGAAGTAAAATTAAATAAAGAAGATTTTGAAAAAGCAAATAAGATATTTGAAGCAATAGGCCTTAATACAAAAATAAAATTCTATAGATTAAGAAATCAGTTTAATTGGGGCAATATAAAAGTATGCCTAGACTACACAAAAGGCTATGGATATATAATTGAATTAGAAAAACTATCAAATAATCAAGAAAAACAAAGCACCTTAGAAGAACTAAAGAAAAAATTAAATGAATTAAACATCCAACTCACCACAAAACAAGATTTTGAAGATAAATTCAAGCACTATGAACAAAATTGGAGGGAATTAACATGACTGAAAAACAACTCCCATTAATTGAAAAATACAGAGTAAAAAATTTAAGCGATATAAAGGGCCAAGACCTTGCAATACAAGACATTAAAACATTCTTTAAAACCTATCCTAAGAAAAAGGCAATAATTCTAAATGGCCCAGCAGGCTCTGGGAAAACAACTGTAGCAATTGCATTTGCAAGAGAATTTAATCTAGAGCTATTTGAATTAAATGCTTCTGATTTAAGAAATAAAGCAAAACTAGAAGAAATTCTAAAGCCAGCAACACTCCAATCCTCTTTATTTAAAAAAGGAAAAATTATCCTAATGGATGAGGCAGATGGAATAACCGGAAGTGATAGGGGAGGAGTTACAGAGTTAATTGCATTAATTGAAAAAACCCAGTTTCCAATAATAATAACAGCCAATGATATCTGGCAGCAAAAATTCTCATTATTAAGGCAAAAATGCCAATTAATAAATCTAAAAGAATTAAAAGATTCAATAATTTTTGAAATTTTAAAAGATGTTGTAATAAAAGAAAATAGAACACTTAAACAAGAAACCCTGCTAACAATTGCAAAAAAATCAAGAGGAGATGTAAGATCTGCATTAAATGACCTTCAAGCAGCCTTAATTGTTGGAGAAGAAAACTTTGTCTCAGAACTCCATGAAAGAGAAAAAGAAGAATCTATTTTTAATATCCTCAAAATAGTATTTCAATCTCAAACAAACTCAAAAATAATAAATGCCTATGATTCCACAAATATGGAATTAGATGAAATAATGTTATGGGTAGAAGAAAATATTCCAAAGGAATATTCTGGAAAAGCTCTTTTCAAAGCATTTGAATCCCTAAGTAAAGCAGATGTTTTCAAAGGAAGAATCTACAGGCAACAATACTGGAGATTCCTAGTATATCAAAATTTCTTCCTATCTGCAGGAATTTCATCTGCAACAAAACTAAAATCAAACAAATTCACACAATATTCAAGACCATCAAGAATATTAAAAATCTGGATGTCTAATCAAAAAAATGCAAAAAAGAAATCAATTTTAGAAAAATATGCAGAGGAAACCCATATTTCAAAAAAGAAAGCCCAACAATATTCTTTCATCCTTCCATTAATATTAAATGACAAATCAATTCAAAAAAAACTTGAATTTGATGAAAAAGAACAAGATTATATTCAAGAAAAAGCAGGTGCAATAATTGTTGCCAATGACCTAAATAGATTTAAAGAATAATCAATGAATCACACAAATAATTATAAATCCAAATCCTATTTTCAAAAACATGTCAACACAAAGTCCAGTTCAAACACAACCCTCTCCTGTAAATAACATCTATTGGATTCCAATAGGAGAATTAACAGCAATGGAATGTTCAGAAGGTAGACCTGTAATAGGAATGAGAGAAACCTATACTTTAGTAGAAGGAAATAGCAAAACAGATGCATTAACTCTTTTAACAACATATCCTGGATTTCATTTAAATTATCATAAGCTAACTCAAGAACAAAAAAAGAGAATATCTCCATTTAGACTTAGACCTGGAAAAATAGAAATGGTTCTTTTTTGTAATTACAGATTCAAAAACAAACATGGAGATTATACCTGCGGAAGACCATTACATGATTTGCCAGATGAACTAGATTCAGATAATGAAAGCGTGAATATAAATGGATTATATGGAATGTGTGTTCTAGAAAACTATGATGCTCCAGATGGACTTGATTGCCCATACAAACATAGGGGAATACATCCTGAGGATAGATAACTATAAAACACTACTCCCACTCAATAGTTGAAGGGGGTTTCTGCCCAGTATCATAAAAAACTCTTCCAACACCCTTAACCTCATTATAAATTCTGTTTGTTACTCTTGTTAAAAATTCTTTTGAAAAATCATACCAATCAGCAGTCATAAAATCATTTGTAACAACAGCTCTAAGTCCAACCATGCTTTCATAACTATGAGCATCACCCATAACACCAACAGCCCTCCCACCAAGAAGTCCTGCAAATGCCTGGCTTATATTATAATAAAGTCCAGAATCAAACAACTCATTAATAAAAATATCATCCGCTTGCCTAACAATTCTTAATTTCTCTTCAGTAACATCACCAATTATCCTTACTGCAAGTCCAGGTCCTGGAAATGGATGTCTCCATACAACATTTTTTGGCATTCCAAGCCTATGCTCTGCAATTCTTCTAACTTCATCTTTAAATAAAAATCTAAATGGTTCAACAACTTCAAGTCCTATTTTTTCAGGCAGCCCTCCAACATTATGATGTCTTTTTATTTTAGAAGAAGATCCATAAATAGGAACACTTTCAATAACATCAGGATAAAGTGTTCCCTGAACTAAATAACTTGCACTAGAAATTTTTCTAGCTTCTTCTTCAAAAACTCTAATGAACTCATGACCAATAATTTTTCTTTTTTCATCAGGAT
>CAYHLB010000093.1:0-5006 GCA_964357325.1 Candidatus Woesearchaeota archaeon | reverse complement strand
AAAATTATTAGTTGATTTTTTTCTTTTGTTCAAATTCTAGTCCTGTAATAATATAGCTTAATTCATAAGTGTAATGCTTTTTCCTCTTTTTCTTCCTGGACTTTGCTTGAAGTTGATTATGGTTCGCATTTTTAATAGTGGATAGTTTAATCTCCTTGTTGAAAGGATTAATATGATTGTTGTTTTTAATATTTTAGTTTAATTTTTAAGGAGTTAAATAGGTGATGAACAAGGCAGTCAATAACTTTAAAAATGATTAAATTGTTTCTTATTAGATTAATAAATATAGGGTTTATTAATTTTGTAAATATGCCCCTGTAGTGTAGTGGTCAAGCATAGAGCCCTTTCAAGGCTTTGACCCGGGTTCGAATCCCGGCAGGGGCATTAATAGCATTGTAAAACAATGCTATATTTATTTCTTCGGGAATTCGAACAAGATAAGAGTTCGAATCGAGCAGTTTCAATTTAGTAATTAAATAAAATCTTAAAATAAGAATTGGAACTGCGAGCAGGTAGGGGCATGTATATTAATAGATACATTTTATTGTAACAATCTATAAATATAAGCTAAATTTATTATTAATATGGGTGAAGATTTATCTGACCTTGAAAAAAATTTAGGGGAAGCAAATAAAACGTCTGATAAAGTTAATAGTGGTTATATTCCTTCAGGGTTTACATGCGGAGTTTGTGGACAAACAATATATAAAGATTCTCTAGGTAGATTTGTAGGCAGCGCGAATTCTCATTATTGTAGTAGCCGATGTAGAAAAGAAGATGATATAGCTATGTAATGAAGATTATTTATATTCATGTATGAATCATATTTTTATTTTTTCAGCAAGTTCTCCAATTAGGAATGTGTTTATTTTTCTTTCAGAAAGGGAATTTACAAAAGTTATTATCCAAAGGATTATCCAGGCTATTAAAAAAATTGTTGAGAATATCCAACCTATTACTGGAATTTTAGAGAATATTGAAAATATTACTGCTGCAATAAATAGAACTAGTCCTTGTTTTGCATAGAACATTGCATATTTATTTTCTTTTCTTAAAATAAGTACTAGGAGAAATCCTACTAATACAAAAAATGCCCCTAGAAATGCAAATAGTTTTTCATCATCTTTTTTGTTGAAATTTGTATCTTTTTTTGTGTTCTTTTTCATATGGGATTAGGGTATTTTTTGTTTATAAACTTTTTTAAAAATTGAATAACTTTAAAAATACCTTAATAGTTTATTTATTAGAATATAAGTTCATTAACTGATGTTAATGAAGGTGGGCCTGTAGCTCAGCCTGGTTAGAGCACCGCTCTTATAAGAATAAGCTCTGTTAGGAGTTTAGTTTCCTGGCATTATTTTGCTAAGAAAGGCGGGGGTCCCAAGTTCAAATCTTGGCAGGCCCATTAAATAAATTAAATAAATTGCCAAGACACCGGAAATTTATAAAAAATTTCCGGGGCATTCAAAAACAATGTTTTTGATGTTTTTCAAATCCCACAAAAACTTTCATAAGTTTTTGGGGCCACAAAATCTACTTAAAGATTTTGAAGGCTTGGCAGGCCCATAAAATAAAAATGGATTGTTATTATGAATTTTCGCGGAATTATTATTGAAGAAAGTCTTGAAGATAAAAAAATACTTAAAAGTCTTAATATTTTGAAAACTATTGTTGAAAAAACTAGTCCTGAAGATAATACTCCTTGGCTGAAGAAATGGACAATGCATACTATTGAAGTAACTGAAGATAAGGCAATGGAGATTGCTGAAAGGATTGCTATTTCACTTGATAAAAATCATAATTGGTATGCTGACTATAAGAACGAAGATTATCATTTTATAATATTTAAGAAAAAAATATTTGTTGTCGATAGGATAAAAAAAGAAGAATATGAAGAGGCTAAGAAGTATGGTTTGAAACTTGGAATTCCTGAAGAACAACTTGACTTTAGTCCTGAAGTTAAGGTTTGATTTAGATTAGTTTCCTATTGCAAACATAACTCCTGCCTTGGACTTATATAAACCTTTGGCAGATGTTCTGTTTTTTTCAGGATGATGTTCTCCGCAATCTTTACATTGATAGACTGGATAATAAGCAGTGTGTGCATTTGCAGGTTTATTTGAAAATTCAACGAATCTATCTATTGTTCCATTAGTTTTTCTGACTATTGCTCTGCTGACTTTCATTACTCCTGTTTCGTCATCTATAATCATCCAACCAATTTTTTCTGAATAACTCCATTTTATTTGATTGTGTTTTTTAGAATAGTTAGAGTTTCTTCCTATTTTATAGGATCTTATTGTTTGGTCATTATTTTCAATTATTTCTGGTATTTTTGGTTTTTCTATTGGGCTTTCTGTAGATTGTTGGTCTGAAACTTGAGAAATATCTTGTGCTGGAGAGATAGTTGGAACTAATAAAGTTCCTGCAATTAGGGTATTTCTTAGTATATCTACTAATGCCATGATTTTGGATATTTTTGGTATTTATATGTTTTATGGTTTTTCTTTTTTTAGATATTTATTTAAACTTTGATTATTGGTTATTTTTATGTTAATTGGTTTAGTCGGTAAGCCTAGTTGTGGAAAATCAACTTTTTTTAAAGCATGCACACTTGCAGATGTGCTTATTGCTAGTTATCCCTTTGCTACAATAAAACCTAATCATGGTATTGCTTATGTTAAAATTGATTGCATTGATCGTGAATTTGGAGTTAAGTGTAATCCCCATAAGGGTTATTGCATTAAGGGAAATAGATTTGTTCCATTTGATTTAATGGATGTTGCAGGATTAGTTGAGGGAGCTAGTGAAGGAAAAGGATTGGGAAATGAATTTTTAAGTGATTTAAGTGCTGCTGATGCTTTTATTCATATTGTAGATATATCTGGAGAAACAGATGCTGGTGGAAAGGAAACAAAAGGTTATAATCCTATTGAGGATGTTGCAATGCTAGAGAATGAATTGGATTTATGGTATTTGGGAATTTTAAATAAAGCTTGGAAGGGTTTTGCTAGAATAATCCAAAATACAAAGCAGGAATTGCATAAAGCAATTGCAAATCAGTTTTCTGGATTAAAAGTAACTGAAGATCAAGTTAAAAGAATTTTAGTTAAGGGAAATTATAATGTTGAAAAACCTTCTGAATGGACTGATTCTGAATTAAGAAGATTTAGTCATGACTTAAGGCATTCAACAAAACCAATGATAATTGCTGCAAATAAGTGTGATAGGCCTGAGGGAATGGAAAATTTAAAGAAATTAGGAGAAGCTTATCCTGATTTAATGATTGTTGCTTGTTCTGCTGACTGCGAACTTGCCTTAAGACAAGCGCATAATCATGAGCTTATTGAATATATTCCTGGAGAAAGTGCTTTTAAAATCATTAAGGATTTAAATGAAAAACAAAAACAAGCTCTTGAAAATATTCAGGAAAATGTTTTAAAAGTTTATGGCAGCACTGGTGTTCAAGAGGTTTTGAATAGAACTGTTTTTGATTTATTGAAATATATTGCTGTATTTCCTGCAGGAGCTCATAAACTTGCAGATAGCAAAGGGAATATTTTGCCTGACTGCTTTTTGCTTCCTGATGGAAGTAGTGTTGTTGATTTTGCTTATACAGTCCATACTGATTTAGGAAAGAATTTTATTAGAGCAATCAATGCAAAAACAAAGCAAACAGTTGGAAAAGAGCATAAAGTTAAGCATAGGGATGGATATGAAATAGTGACTTGATTTTTAATTTTTTATATTTTTATGAAAAATAAAATTTTTTTTAAAAAATTATTTTTTAATTAAATTTTTTATCGTCGTAAAAAAAATTAAATTTTTTAAAAATAAAAATGTTTATAAGCATGTTTTACAATATTATATCATAAATCAATGTTGTTAGAAAATAACAAAAGTGCAATAAATGAATAAATCAGTACTTGGAATATTAATTTCTGGAAGAGAAATACCTGAGACCACACAGAGACTTGTAACTCTTGCTAAAGAAAGTTTTATGGAAGTCCTTATCTTGAATATTACTAGCGAAGTCTCTCAAGAAGATTTGGAAAAAATGATTGTTTGCGATATTATTTTTAATGATAGTGGAGAAGAATATGCTATGAATTATATTAAGATATTTGAGAATATTGGAATTCCTGTTGTTGAATCTTCAAAGGCACTTTTTCAGGAAAGTAAGTGGAATTTTTATAAAATTTGCATGAAAAATGATATTCCTGCACCTAAATCTATTCTTTTAGATAATGATTTAGATGTTGCTAGAAAACAATTGGAAGAATTTAATTGTTGGCCTGTTATTTTAAAGAGGGTTGTTGGTACTTGGGGGGATTATGTTCAAAGAGCTGAAAATGTAGATGAGGCTATTGAAGTGATGAAAAAGTTTTGGGAGAAGGGAAATCAAGTAATGCCTATAATTGCCCAAGAATTCATAGATTCTTTTAGTTATAGGGTTACTTATATTGATGATGAAATTGTTCAGACTGCTATAAAAGAAAATAATAACTGGAAATGTACGGGAGTTTATGCGCAAAATTTTAAGAAATTTGATATTGATGATAATTTAAAACAAGTTATAGAAAAATTAATGAAATCTTTTGATATTAAGATTTGCGGAGTTGATTTATTAAAGAGAGGGGATGATTGGTTGGTTATTGAAGTTAATACAGAACCGGCCCTTGACTTTTTTCCAGAGGAAATAGATTTTCTTTTGAAAAAAGAAATTCAATTAATACATAAGGTAATGAATAGAGCTTATGAAAATGTTTCGGAGGATGTGATTATGGCTAATGAGGTTGTTAAATAGGATTAATTTAATTGTTAGAAAAATATAGTTTAGAAAGGAATTCTAATATTTTTAATTGTTGTTATTGTTTATGATTAATTTTATAAACTGATTATGTTTAGAATCACAAAAGAGCTAAAATGGTACTTCATCATGTCCTTGAATCACAGCAATTTTCTCCTGAATTATTGTTTAAATTGTTTAAAAGAGCGGATGAATT
>CAYHLB010000092.1:0-5060 GCA_964357325.1 Candidatus Woesearchaeota archaeon | reverse complement strand
CTCTGGCGAAGCCAGCTATTTTTTATTGTATAGAGGGGAATGGTTATCTACTGTGTGCTAGAGTAAGGTTTATAAATTAAGTTATTAATCCATAGTTATGCAAATTACTAAAGAAACAAAAAATGAATTATTAAAAAGAAAGGAAATAAACTTTTTAATTGAAAGTGATAAAAATCCTAGTTTTGTAGAGATGAAGAAATTGATTTCTGAAAAGTTTTCAAAAGATGAAGATTGTGTTGATGTTTATAATATCAATGGCAAGTTTGGAAGAAATACTTTTTTAGTAAAGACTCTTGTTTATGATTCTAAGGATGCTTTGGAAAAAGCTATTCAGAAATCTAGAAAACAAAGAAAAGAAGAAGCAAAGACTTTGGCAGATGCAAAAAAGGCAGAGACTGAAGCTAAGAAAGCTGCTGCAGAGGCAAAGGTAGTTGAAGCAAGTGCTTGATAAAATTAGATTTATAAAGTCTTAATTCTTTTAATAATTATGGTTAAAAGAAAAAAGGGGAATAAAAGAAAATTTGATCCTGTTAAACAAAATTTGAATTTATTTCAAAAAGAAATCAATAGGGATATTAATGATGTTGTTCGCATTGCAAGAAGAAAATTTTTTAAGAGGCTTATTATAATAGTTTTGATTACTTTAATTCTTTATGTTTTGATAAGAATTATTTAGTTGCTTAGAAACCTTTTTAAAGTAGTTTCTTTAGATATTCTTATGGCAAAAGATAAAGGTTCAGGCGGAAAAAAGCCTCATAAAAACAAACCTACTTCAAAAAAATATACTAAGTATAAAATTGAAGGAGATAAAATTATAAGAGAAAGAAGCTGTCCTAGATGTGGAATGGGTGTTTTTTTAATGAAAGCTGATAATAGGCTGTATTGTGGAAAATGTCATTATACGCTTTTTACTGATGAAGGTAAGAAGTGATTAGTATGAAATGTAAATGTGGACAAAATATTGATGTTAAAATGGCTTCTAGAGTCCATTGTAATGGTGCAAGAATACTTACCTCCCTTACAACAATTCTTACAGTAGAATGTTTGGAATGTGGGGAAAAGTTTCAGATTCCAATAAGCAGTTCAGATTATGTTATGAAAAGTGATGAAGAAATATAAAAGAAAAGAAACTTTTAAAATAGTGCTTGATTTTAGACAAGTTGTTTTATTATCTCTTTTTTCTTAAATCGATTAAGTATGAAAATACCACCTCGCAATTCCATATTTCTTTTTCATAATATGGAATTGGTATTATCCCTCTTTTTGCCTTTTTCCCTTGAAGAACCACACTAATTTGATTATAAACCCGAGAAAAGCCAGTGTCATACAAAGTGTATGTCTTGGCTCTTCTGGGGAAAAAGAGGTGATAATTATTATAGGTATTTGAGGTTTTTAAAGTTTTCTATGCTGTAGTAACTTAGTAATGACATTAAATATTGCTTGAAATACCTGTTTTTTTAGTATTTTAGAGTTGTTGAAAGGGTTTATAAGCATGATTATTGTTTTTAATATGCGTTAGGAGGGTATTTTTACATGGATTTTGAAGATTTTTTACCTGAAAATTCTGAAATAGATGAGGAGATTAAAATTAATTTAGATTCTGAGAAGATGAGTTCTGAACAGGTTTATGATGTTATTACTAGCAGGAAACCGGATTGGCAACAGGTTATATATGATTTGATTGCAAGTGAGCAATTGGACCCTTGGGATATTGACATAGTTTTATTGACTAGAAAGTATTTTGAAAAAATAGCTCTTTTAGAAGAAATGGCTATTTCAGGTAAATCTGAAGGACCAGACTTTTATATTTCTAGTAAAGTACTTCTCGCTGCTGCACTGCTTCTTAGGATAAAATCTGAATTTTTATTAAATAAACACATAAAAAGCATAGATGATATTTTATTTGGAAGAAAAGAAGAAACTAGATATGCTATGGAGAGAATTCAGATTGATGAAAATGAACTTCCTTTGCTCGTTCCTAAAACTCCTATGCCTAGACTCAGAAGAGTCACTCTAGATGAGCTTATGGGAGCTTTAAATAAGGCGATTAATACAGAAACTAGAAGAATAAAAAGGGAAATTGCAATAAGAAGGGCAAAAAAATTATCTGAAGTTGATTTTCCTACATTTACAAGAATTGATTTAAAAGATAGGATAAGGCAGTTTTATGCTAGAATTCTCACTTCTTTAAAAAAAGTTAAGGTTTCTGAAAAAGAATCAAATAAGGTTGGTTTTACTTATTTAGCAGGTGGAGAAAAAGAACAAAAAATTTGTTCTTTTTTGCCTTTGCTTCATCTTTCTAATTCTAAAAAATTATGGCTTGAACAGGAAAATCATTTAGAAGAAATATGGATTTATCTCTATGAATATTTTGATAAAAATAGATGTGATTTTTTAAAGGATTTGATAGCTGATGATTCTTTAAATGAGGAATTTGAATATCCTAGTGAATTGATTGAAGATGATGTTGCTAAAAATATGAATCTTGCTGAAAAAGAAATAGATAATTTAAATGAAGAGATAGTTAATAATGAAAATATAAGTGAGGAAGAAGAAAAAGAGATTATTAGAGAGGAAATCCTCTATGAGATAGAAGCAGAAGAAAAAGAATTGGAAGTTAAGGAAGAAATTGATAAGATAAGTGGATTTGGTGATGAATAATTATCTTGTTAGGTCTATGGTATCAGTTTCTGCTATTCTATTTCTTGCTTCTGCATTCTTTTCTGCTACAGTATCTCTTTTTTCTCCATACATTTCATATTCTCTGCCTAGAAAAAAACTTTCTCCAGATCTTATCTGATAGTTTCCAAAAACTTGTGTTTTTTCTCCATCAATCATTACATACACTCCATTTCTGCTTTTTTTATCCCTAACATAGAAATTTCCACTTGAATCATACTCAGCATCTGCATGATGTCTAGAGACTCTTTTGTCTCCTGAAAGAGTTTGAACATCACAATCTATGCTTCTACCTATTGATTTTTTATTTCCTTGTAGGAAAATATGTTCTTTTCTTGTAATCCTGTCAACTAATACAAATGATTTCATTATTATTCCATTAATTCTTAGTTTTTATAATTTATTTAAATCTAGACCATATCTTTAAATAGGATTCAATAGTCTGGATTTTATGAATAAAAAATACTACTTTGTTTTAATTGTTCTTGTTTTATTAATTATCATTGGGTTATTTATTTATTTTAGATATAATTCTGTTCCTAAAGATTATGACCTTACTACTCAATATGGTTGTGAAAAATTAGGTGGAAAATGGGATTATATTGGACTTGGTTCTGAAAAAGAATGCAATATTCTTACTTCTGATGTTGGAAATATTTGCTATGATAGAAGTGACTGTGAAGGAGAGTGTATTGCAGAGCTTAGTAATGAAGAACTTAAACTTGTCATTAATCAGTCTATTTCAAAAAATGGTATGTGTAGTGAATATAGGATTGTTCTTGGTTGCAGGTATTTTGTTAATAATGGGAATGTTGATGGTTTGTTATGTGTTGATTGATTCTAAATATTTATATAATTAGTTTTTTTAGATTATTCATGGTTAATATTGAAAATAAAATAATTAGGGCCTATGCTTTGAAGAACGCACTTGAACATGAGGGCAAAGCAGTAGCTGGAAGTGTTATTTCTGGTTTGTTTAATCATGGGCTTACTAAAGAAGGAATTAAGGATATAATGAAAGAAGTTAATTTAGTTTTATCTGAAATTAATTCTCTTTCTATTTTAGAACAGGAAAAGGAATTTGATTTATTGAAAGATTTTGTTGGCCATAGGCCTGAAAGAGAAGGTTTGCCTGAATTAGATAATGTTGATGGGAAAAAAGGCGTTGTTATGAGATATAGGCCTGGGCCCTCTGGGCCATTGCATATTGGGCATATTATTTCTAATTTACTTAATTCTTTGTATGTTGAAAAATATTCTGGAAAATTTTATGTTATAATTGATGATACTGATCCAAAGACTTCGCTTAAGGAATCCTATGGAAATATTAGGCGAGATTGTGATTGGATTTTTGGGAATGTACATGAATATATCAATGCTTCTGATAGGATGGAACTTTATTACAAATATATTAAGGAATTAATAAAAAAAGATGTTGCCTATGTTTGCACTTGTTCTTCTGAAAATTTTAAGAAACTCATTGATAATAAAAAAGCTTGTTCTTGTAGAAAATTAGATGTGAAAGATAATTTGAAGAGATGGGATAAAATGCTTGATAATCAAGGCTATAAAGAAGGAGAAGCTGTTGTTAGATTTAAATCAGATATAAATGATAGTAATCCTGCAATGAGGGACTTTCCATTGGCTAGGATTGATTTGCATGAACATCCAATTCAAAAAAATAAATATAAAGTGTGGCCTCTTATGAATCTAAGTGTTGCTGTGGATGATATGGAATTAAAGATGACTCATATTATTCGGGGAAAGGATCATATGGATAATGCTAAAAGGCAGAAAATGATTTTTGATGTTTTTAAAAAAGAGTTTCCTGAAACTTATTTTATTGGAAGAATAAAATTTACTGATTTAGTTCTTTCAAAAAGAAAAATTAGTCAGTTTATTAAAGAAGGGGTTTTTAGCGGAGAAGAAGATGAAAAACTTCCGACTATTGTTTCTTTAAGAAAAAGAGGTTATAAACGGGATGCATTTGTTAAGTTTGTTGAACAAAGAGGAATAACTGAAGTTGATAAGGTTATTTCTGGGAAAGATTTATTTGATGTTTTAGATAGGTTTAATCAAGAATAGGTTTTTTAGTGTCATAAGTTGAGTTGCTGAAAAACCTTTTTAAATAGACTCGCTTTCGTTCGAGATTCTTGCTCGTTTGGCTCCTCATGTTCACCAAACTCGCTAAATTTTATAGGTATTATCAATATAAATCAGCGAGAATTTCGAGCAAGAGGAGAAATATGAGCATTATTAATCGAAAAACAAATCTTATTTGTTTTGAGCTATTTATAAACAAAAGTAATTAACCCAAGTGTCATAAGGTTGTGGGACATTAGAAATTTATAGAACTATTCAATAATTTTTTTCTTGGTTAT
>CAYHLB010000091.1:0-5164 GCA_964357325.1 Candidatus Woesearchaeota archaeon | reverse complement strand
CTCAGGCGATTTTTTGCCTCAGCAAAAAACCTTTAGGGTGGAGAGGATGTCATATAATTAATAGGGTTTCAGAAATATTTATAAAGGAATCATGCTTGAAATTTACATGAAGAGGAAAAAAGAAAAGGGGAAGTATTTCATATTTGTTGCATTATTTCTATCAATGATTTATGTAGTTCAGTTTGTTTCTGCTGCGAGCATTGTTGATGATATGAATGCCTTTATAGATGGGGCTGTTGAATTTTTTAATCCTCTTGCTGCTCTGCTTTTTGGAACAGAGGTTACAGGTGAATTATTATTTGCGAAAGTATTATTTTTTATTATTATTTTATCAATGGTTTGGCTTGCTTTAAGCAAAATTCCTTTTTTTAATCCTGATGCAGGTGCGCAGTTATGGGTTATTTGGGTTGTGGCTATTGCAATTTCCATACTTGGTGTGAGATTTATGGGAAATGCTGAGTGGATTAATACAATTATTCTTCCTTATTCTACGCTTGGAATTGTTCTTGCTGCTGGATTTCCATTTGTGATATTTTTTATACTTGTTGAATTAGGTTTGAGAGGTCCTACTGGTATTGAGTATAGGACAATAAGAAAGGTTGCATGGATACTTTTCGGTGTTGTTTTTATAGGATTATTTGCTTCAAGAGGTGATGAATTAGGGTCTGCAAGAAATATTTATTTTGTAACAGCAATAATAGCTTTTATTGTTGCTTTAATGGATGGAACTTTTCAGGGAATGTTACATGGTATGCAAATCGATAGAGCAATTGGGAATACAAAAGCTAGTCAGATAGATGCTATTCAAAGACAGATGAGGATAACTAATCAAGATTATGCAGCTCCAGGAAGTACTATGACTTCTGCTAGATATAACGCTCTTATGACTCATTATAGGGTAAGACTTAAACGTCTACAAAGACCTTAGTTTTTTTATGAAATATTTATAAAGGTGCTTTTATTTAATTTTACATGAGAAAAAAGTGGTTGTTTTGTACTTTGGTGTTATTAGTTGTTGTAAGCATTGTTTTGCTTAGTGAGTTTGTTTTTGCACAACCCTATGCTTATTATGGCGGAGGATTTGGACTTGGTGGGATGAATATAAGGCAGGGAAGTTATGATTTAATTAATTTTATTGTTGATTGGGCAGCTCCTTTTTTAGAAGCTACTCTTGGAGGATATAATTATACTGGTTATTTGTTATTTGAGAAGTTTTTACTTTTTATTCTTTTAATGAGTGTGATTTATGTTGCAATTAAAAATGTTCCTGTTTTTAAGGATCAGAAGTTTGTTATATGGACAATTGCAATAATTGTTCCTTTACTAGGTGTTAGATTTTTGAATTTTGAATGGTTAAATACTATTTTTTTAGAATATCAGGTTTTAGCTGTTGCACTTGCAGGAATACTTCCATTTATTATTTTTTTATTTTTTGTGCATAGTGCTCTTAGAGATTATCCTGCTGCAAGAAAAATTGCTTGGATATTTTTTATTGTTGTTTACTATGGATTATGGTCAACTTCTGAAGTTGGAAATTATGGTGAGATTTATTTTTGGACAATGGTTATTTCAGTTTTATTCTTGCTTCTTGATGGAACAATACAGAGATATTTAAGTAAACAGAGATGGGATGAATCTTTTCAAAAAGAGCTTTCAAAAGCTATTGCAAGGCTGCAGAGTGAAAGAAGAAATATCCAATCATCAAGCCTTCCAAATAAACAAAAAATTTTAGATGGCATTGACAGAGAGATTGTAAGGCTTATTAAAAAAGTGAGTTAGTTTTTTATTTTATGACTTTATCTGATAAACTCAATTTCATTTGTAAGAATAAATTATATTTTTGTGATGATTATTGGTTTTGGTAATGTTAAAATGAGTTTAAATGCTCATATAAAGTAAGTTCATTCATCTAGGATTCATGAAAGACTCGCATTTTAATCTTGGAATTAATGAGGACATATTCAATTTAGTAATTTATTTTTAGAAATTATTTGTCAAACTACAATTTCTAATCATAAGAGTATTATCGATTGTTTAGTGTCTAAATATGATTCAATGGATGTTTTCTTATTTCTTTCTATTCTTCTAAGCTTACTTAATTCTTAAAAATCCGAAGTTTGAGGATTTAAAATAGCTTTTTACATTAATAATAAAAATAGTTTATTTCTGGAATAATTGGAGTTACTTAGTTATTCTATATCCAATTATTTCTTTTTTGTGGAATATTGGAACTTCTTCACCCATTTTTGTTTTATGGTGATAGGCATGTTTTCTTCCCTCTGATGTGCTCATCATAAGAATTATTCCTATTCCTACAAGAATTACTCCTGCAATTACAATGTATTGGACTATACTGTCACCTTGGTCTTTTATTATTGGAATATTTTTAATTACTGCAGGTGTTCCAATAAATATTAGGACTAGACCTATGGCAACTGCAATAAATGAGATGATTTTTATGTTCATTTTTCTCCTCTTTCTTATATATATGAAAAGGTGCATATTTAAATATGTTTTCTTATTGTTAAATAGTCTAGAATTATATTACCAAAAAGATTATATAGTTATTTTTTTAATTAATCCTATGGATTCAATAAATTTAATGGATGTTTATAATAAGTTAAAGGAAATAGAAAGAAATATGGCAACAAAGGAAGAATTAGCAAATGCTATGGAGACTCTTTTTATTTTGTCTAATGAAGATACTATGGGGCAGGTTCTATCTAGTGAAAATGATATTAAAAGAGGAAAATTCAAAGAAGTAAGGTCTGTTGAAGATTTATGATAAACCACGATGATATGGAAAGTTGTGTCTACAGAAACTTTTTCTAGACAATTTCAGAAACATAAGAAAGATGGAGAATTTGTAAAGATTCTTGATAATAAAATCAAACGATTACAAGAAGATCCTGAAACTGTTGGAGGATATCTTTCTGGAAAGTTACATGGGTATAAATCTACTAGGATTCTAAAAAACCTCAGGCTTGTTTTTAAAATAGTTCTTGAAAAACAAGAAGTTCATTTAATGGCTATTGATCATAGAAAATTCGATTATGAAAGATTTGATTTTGATTAAATTTTTTATGGAAATGCTTAAATATAATATAAAGTTTTATTAATATTACTATATTCCCCATTGATCACTAACCTGATCAATGGGCACTTTATTAAAATGATTAATTCTTTTTTTGAAAAAGGGGCTATTTTTATTGATGGTAGATTTTAAATATGTTTTTATCTTATAAAAGTAAAATGGCTTATGATATAATAGGGAATATTGCAATCATCAAAGGTGAAGATAAAAATAAAAAACAAAAGCTAGAAGAAGCTAGAAGTTTATTGAAGAAGCCAGGAGTGAGAACTGTTTTAGAAAAAACTACAAATGTTAAGGGAAGACTTAGGACAATTAAAACAAAATATTTGTTAGGTGAAAGGACTTTAGTTGCTGAATGCAAGGAGAATAACTCTGTTTTTAAATTAAATATAGAGACTTGTTATTTTTCACCTAGGCTTGCAAATGAAAGGCAGTTGATTTCTGAAAAAATAAATATGAATGATAAGGTTCTTGTTATGTTTGCAGGAGTGGGGTTTTTTCCAATTGTAATTTACAAATACAAGAAACCTGTTAAGATTGTGGGTGTTGAAATTGGAAAAGAATGCTGCAGGTATTTTAAGGAAAATTTGAAATTAAATAGAATTCCTGAAGGAAGGATTGAAGTTGTTCAAGGAGATGTTAAGAAAAAAGTTAATGATAAACTGGGTAAGTGGGATGTGGTTATAATGGCAAGGCCTAATTTAAAGGAGAGTTTTTTGAAGTATGGCTTAATTGCAAGTAAAAAAGGAACTAGATTGTTTTACTATGGTTTTTGCAAAGATAATGGGATAAATAATTTAATTGATGATTTGAAAAAAGAAGCAGAGGAGTTGAAGAGGAAAATTAGAGTTAAGGAATATGTTCCTGCTTGTGATATTGCTCCTTATAAACACAGGTTTAGAATTGAGATTGAAGTTTTGGATTGAAAACATTTATAAGATTAAAAATAAATATGTTTTTTATGAAAGAGGTTATAAAACATCCTATTGCAGGTATTGCTCGCTATGAAATATTTATTATAGTCGGATTATTAATGAGCATTGGAGTTATAATGAAACTTGTTTTTCATTATAATATTGATTCTGATTGGTTTTGGTTACTTGCTGGATTAGGATTAATGGTTGAGGGAAGCATTTCTCTTGTTAAGCAAAGGAAATTTGATAGAAAATACAAGATAATTGAGATTACTAATTGTGAAGATAATGAGAAAAAATAATTTTTGTGAGAGAGTGTATTTTTTATTAAATAAGATTCCAAAAGGGAGGGTTGTTACATATAAGCAAATTGCTGAGAAATTAAAATCTAAAGGTTACAGGGCTGTTGGAAATTGTCTTACTAAGAATAGAAATTTGATTAAAATTCCTTGCCATAGAGTTGTAAGAAGTAATGGTGAAGTTGGAGGATATGTTTTAGGAAGTTTGAAGAAAGAGCAGATTCTAAGAAAAGAAGGTATTGAGATTATTAAGGGGAAGATTGATCTAGAAAAATTTTCTTATAATTTTTCTAGCCTTCCAAATACAACAACCATAGCATTGATTTGAAAGTTTGAAGGAGTTTGGTTGGAAATTATAATCTCCTATCACTTTCATCAGACTGTATTGATTTAGGAGCTTCTCCTCCATGCCATGTGAATCTTGGACGTATTCTTACTGGATATAATCTTTCTGAGGAATCATCTAGAATTATGGCTGAGCCTTTTAAATCTGGAAGAGCATTCATGGATTTTGTGATTCCTTCAATTAAATAATTCTGCATCATTGAATTAAGTGCTATGAGGTCATCTTTATTTGTTAATCTATGGGAGAGGATTATGTCTGATTGAGTCATTACATCTCTGTGGATAACTCCTGGTTGTTGAGTTGCAAGAACCATTGAAATTCCTGGTTGTCTTCCTTCTCTTAGTAATTGGATTAGTGCATTTGTTGCAGGAGTTTTATCATGCATTGGAAGGAATTCATGGGCTTCATCTAAAAATAACCATACTAGAGGAGTTTCTTTTTTCTCTTCATAATAGGAGTTTATTCCATGTTGGATTGAGGTCATTTCTTCTTTTTTTCTAGCAAGCATTCT
>CAYHLB010000090.1:0-5169 GCA_964357325.1 Candidatus Woesearchaeota archaeon | reverse complement strand
TATTGGAAGCATAATGGGAAGACCTGAAAAAGCAAAATTAAGAAAATTAACAGGAAGTCCGAATGTTTTATTTCCTGTTGGAGATGAAGGAGGAAGACTTAGAAGTGTTAATGAAGCTATTAATGTTGGCTATGTTAATGGAGATTTTCCTTTTTTTCATTGTGATATATGCAATAAGGAGAGCATCTATCGCCTTTGTGAATGTGGAAATAGGGCAAAAAGAAAATATTTTTGTAGACTTTGCAATAGGGAATTGGAGGGAATTAAGTGCGAAACCCATGGTTTAATGGAGGGTTTTAAAAAACGAAAAATTGAAATTGGTAAATATTTAGATATTGCAAGAGCAAAATTAGGTTATCTTAGAACAGATATTCCTATTTTAATAAAGGGCATAAAGGGAACTAGTTCTGCTAATCATGATATGGAAAATTTAGTTAAGGGAATTTTAAGAGCAAAATATAATCTTTGTGTTAATAAGGATGGAACAGTTAGATATGATATGACTGAGCTGCCAGTTAGTCATTTTAAACCTAAGGAAGTTGAAGTGTGTGTTAAAAAATTAAGAGAGTTAGGTTATGAAAAAGATATTAATAATGAAGAATTAGTTAGTGATGAGCAGATTTTGGAATTAAAACCCCATGATATTATTATTCCTTGTAATTCTAGATGTGGTGATGAAAAAGCAGATGATGTTTTTATTAATGTTGCTAATTTTTTAGATGAAATGTTGGAAAAATTATATGGATTGCCTAGATTTTATAATATTAAAGATAGGGAAGATTTAGTTGGAAAATTAGGTGTTTGCATGGCTCCGCATAATTGTGCTGGAGTTATATGCAGAATAATTGGTTTTTCAAAAGTTCAGGGACTTTTAGCTAGTGCATATATGCATGCTGCAATGAGAAGAGATTGCGATGGAGATGAGGCTGCAATGATGTTATTAATGGATGTTTTAATAAATTTTTCAAGAGCTTTTCTTCCAAGCCATAGGGGTGGGACACAGGATGCTCCTTTAGTTTTAAATGGAAGAATTTATGCTAAGGAAGTTGATGATCAAATACTTGATTTTGAATTAGTTAAAAGATATCCTTTGGAACTCTATGAAAAGGCAGAGCAGAAAGTTCATTCAAATCAAATTGAAATTGAGATGGTAAAACAAAGAATAAATCGAGGAGAAGATCCTTATTATAATACTGGATTTACGCATGATACTGATGATTTTAATTCAGGTTGCACTTGTTCTTCGTATAAAACTCTTCCAACAATGAAGGATAAGGTTGAATGGCAAATGGATTTATGTACTAAACTTAGAAGTGTTGAGCAAGGAGATGTTGCTAGATTAATAATAGACAGGCATTTTATGAAAGACTTAAAAGGTAATTTGAGAAAGTTTTCTCAGCAGAGTTTTAGATGCGGAAAGTGCAATGAAATATTTAGAAGACCTCCTTTAAGCGGGAAGTGCACTAAGTGTGGAAATCCTAAGCTTATTTTTACAATAAGTTATGGAAGCATTGTAAAATATTTGGAGCCTGCAATAGATCTTACTAAGAATTTTAATGTTCCGGCTTATATTAAGCAGGATTTGGATTTAACTAAGAAATATATAGAAAGTATTTTTGGCAAGGATACAGAAAAACAAGAGAGTATGAGTAAGTGGTTCTGAGATAATAAAGTGATAATCCTTCTTTATTTTTAAACTCATTTATATTGTGTAATATATATTAGATATTGGAATGATTTAAAAGCTAATTTTTAATTTTTAGATTATGAGTAGGGAAATTCATGAGGAATGCG
The DNA here is from genome assembly GCA_964357325.1 of Candidatus Woesearchaeota archaeon. GTDB lineage: Archaea > Nanobdellota > Nanobdellia > Pacearchaeales > GW2011-AR1 > ARS1285. The sequence goes on along the minus strand of CAYHLB010000090.1, from coordinate 3,375 downwards.
GGGTGTGTGGAATTTTTTTAAAAAATAGGGGGGTAAATAGCAATATTGTTCCTCTTTCTATTGATTTAATGTTATCTGCTATTCAAAGAAGAGGGCAATCTGGAACTGGAATGGGTATTTTTAAGGTTAGGGAAGGAAATTATGGAAAGCCTTTTGTTCATAGGAAAAAATTATTAAATGTTGATAACTTTTTTGGAGGAGATGATTCTTATCAAAGAAATCAAATTTTGAATGTTTATAGGGGTGTTTCTGGAATTGGTCATGTTAGATATGGGACTAGTGGAAGCAGAGATAATGCTATTGATCAATTGCAACCTTTTTTAAGAAGGCATGGGAGAAAATCAAAAAGATTTTGTTTTTGTTTTAATGGAAATCTTGCTAATTATCCTGAACTCGAAAAGGAGTTGAAAAAAAATGATTATGATTTAGAAATAGGAGTAGACACTGAAATAATTATGCATTTAATTTCTTTGAGATTAAAATTTCAGCAAGCTAATTCTGGTGAAAATTTTGAACCTAATTTTTTTGATCTTGCTAGGTATTTTATGGAAAGACTTGATGGGGCTTATAGTCTATGTATGCTGCTTGGAGATGGGAGTCTTGGAATTGTTAGAGATCCACAGGGATTTAAGCCCCTTGTTTGGGGTGAGAATGATGATTTCTATGCTGTTGCAAGTGAAACAAATGCATTAAGGCAAGTTGGAATAAATGATTTTAAAATTGTTGAGTCAGGAAGTGCTATTTTATTTTCAGAGCAGGGAGTTATTATTAAGAAATTGTTTAATGATAGGACTAGCCATTGTCATTTTGAGGCTGTTTATTTTGAAAATGATGCAAGTCATTTTGAAAAGATTCCTGTTAGAGACATTAGGTGGAATTTTGGAATAGAACTTGCAAAAATAGAACCTTTGGCAGAAGATATTAGAAAAAATAGAGAAGATTATGTTATTTTTGCTGCGCCTGAAAGTGCGAATCTTGCTGCAAGAGCTTTTGCAAATTTTTTTGAAATGACTGCAGAAGAAGTATTAAAGAAAACTTCTTCTAAAAGGGGTTTTATTAATTCAAAGGAAAAAAGAGAATATTTAATGAATAGGTTGTTTGATGTTATACCTCATTTAATTAATGGAAAAAAGGCAATATTAATCGATGATAGTATTGTTAGAGGAGATACTTTAAAAAAAGTTATAAAATTACTGAAAGATGCAGGAGCCTCGGAAATACATGTTAGAATAACTGATGCTCCTATTAAATGCCCTTGTTTTTATGGAATTGATATGTCTACTTACTCTGAGTTGATTGCAAATAAGTTTGATAATAGGCTTGAAGAAAATATTGCAAAGGATTTGGGAGTTGATAGTTTTGTTTATCAGACTTTTGAAGGTTTGATAAATGCTATTGGTTTAAAAAAAGAAGAAATATGTCATGCATGCTTGACTGGAGATTATCCTACTCCCTATGGGAAGATAAGGGCAGAAGAACTGAGGACTTTTAAGGACAAATCATACATTGATAGATGTTTTTGTGGAAGTAAAGATATTTAGTGTTTGCATTATTGTTAATGTGATTCTATGATTATGGGATGTACAAGAGAATTGAATGATTAAATATATTTATCTGGAGAGAATTGGGGAGTATTTTATTAGACTATGTAATACCAGATTGTCGGAGCAATTAAACAAGCCATTAGAGAAGTTCTTCTTACATTTAAAAGAATGCAGGTCATTCCAAGTGATGTTGAAATGATAAAAACAAAAAAGCCTAGGAATCCTGAAAAATAAAGAATTATTAATGAAAGGAAAATTAAGATGATTATTGAAAGAAGATTGTAGTTGATTCTTGAGATGTGTTTTGAGAATATTTTGGATATTTTTATTGTTATTGGAAAAACTAGGATTGAAACTATTAAAATTGTTAGAAGTATTAGGAATAGATGATTTATGGTTAGTGTTGGAAGCAATTTATTAATATAGACTGCTGAACCTGTTCTTGATTTTGTTATTGTATAGAGGGTTATGAAGGAAAGAGACATTACTAGACTGTTTACTATTCCAATTAGAATTAGAAATTGTTTTTTGTTTAAATCTCCAATTATATATGAACTTATTGTTGAAGCTTGATTGCTTCCTAGGGCTGGAAGAAAAGAACAAATTGGAGCTGAGATTAATGAAGCGAGAAGTGGTTTGGAAAGATTTTGTTTGTTTTCTTTTAATATTTGTTTTAAAGAAGGAGTTTCTTGATTAGGAAGGTTTTGTTTTTGAGATATGGGAAGAATTAAGGCAGATGAGCCAAACAAACCTGTGAGAAGAGGGAGAAGAGATTCTTTTATATTAAGATTAAAGGAAAGAATTGAAAGTCCTAGTGCTGCTGAAAGAATCATGATAAACAAAGTTTTGAGAAGTTTTTGTTTTTCAAAGATTAACATAAACAAGAGAATTGTTATAAGGATTAGGGGCATTATATTTTTTAATAGTTCATAGGTTCTTGGAAGAAGAATAAGGAAAAGTGGGATTAGGGGAATTAGAAGAATTGTTCCAATTAAACAACCAATTATTGAAATTACAACTGCTTCATGGCCATTTCCTTGAAGCAGGAGTTCATGGCTTGGTAAAATTGAAAGAGAAGTGTCTTCATTAGGGCATGCAAGGAAAATAGTTGGAATAAAATCAATAAAAATATGAGTTATTGAAAGAGAGGTTATAAAAAGAACAGCTGAAATTGGAGAAATTGTTGAAAGGGGAAGTGAAAGAAGAATTGCTGAAACAAGATTTATGTGAAGGGATGGGAGGAGGCCGGTGATTGTGCCGATTAGGATGCCTAGAATTATGGTTAAGAGGAGTTCTAGTATCATTTTACATTTGATAATTGAAGAATAAAGAGTATTTATAGGTTGTAATACTAAATTAATCTTCTAACATTTTTTTTGCATTTTCAGAAAGAGGAACATCTTTTCTTTTAAGAAATTTTAATAATTCGATTAAATTTTCTTTTCTATGAAGATTGAATGAGAGCGCCTGATTATTTTTTAAGGTTATAATAATGTTCATTGCATAATTGAAGCTTAAGCTTTGTTTTTCTTTGTTGCTTTCTTTTATTCCCTTGTTTGAACTTGGTTTAAATCCAGAAACTACATCAATTATCTTTATATTTGAATATTTCTCGATTTTTTCTTTGAATATCCTATAACTAAATTTATCTTCAAAGATTTTTAATTTTGGAGAAATAGTAGTGTATTCATCTTTATCTTTTGCAAAATTAATTGGAATTTCAAATCCATTTTCTATTTTTTTAGGAATTTTTATTTTCTCTATTTTTCCAAAAATAAACCAGAGAAAAAATCCAAGAAATATCCCTGTAATTATTCCTCCAATAATTGCT
>CAYHLB010000089.1:0-5199 GCA_964357325.1 Candidatus Woesearchaeota archaeon | reverse complement strand
AAATAAGATTTTACTTAAAAAAATACATTTAATATTTCAGACCCCTAATGATTTAAAAAAAGATTTACATAATAGAAATAAAGTTGTATTGGATATTATAAAAAAAGGCATAGTTCTCTTTGGACAAGAAAGGTTTATGGGGGATTTTATTAAATTAAGATGAGTCAGTCTTCAAAGAAGGTTGAATGGTGTTTGAGGAAAGCAAAAAGAGAACTTGAGGAGGGCAATAAACATAGGGGTCTAGTAAAAAGAGATGCAAATCGAGAAGAAGCAGAAAAACATATATTCAAAGCTGAACATAATCTTCTTGCAATTGAGTACTTTAATTTAGGGGGGTTTTCTGACTGGAGTATGAGTGCGGCATTCTATTGCATTTATCATTGTTTTCTTGCAATAATCTCCAAATTTGGGTATGAAAGCAGGAATCAGGAATGCACAATAGCTCTCTTAAGATATTTGAAAGAAAATCAAAAAATTGATTTGGATGACATTTTTTTACAGACTCTTGAAGAGTATGATATAACTGATAAGCAGGAATCAAGTGTCATAGAAAGAAGAGAATTTTACACTTATGGAACAAGTATTTCTTGCAATGACAAAGAAGAAATAGAAAAGAGCATAAAATTATGTAAGGAGTGTATTGATAAAACAAAGAATATTATTTTTGAAGAGTGATTTTTATGAATAGGATTATGATAAGAATGTTTTTATGCTTGTTCCTGGAGGGCAAAAGGGAAATTACTTTGAGGATGGAAGATTTAGACTCACTGTTGGAGATGCTGTTGTTAAAAATCCTCTTAAAGGGTATGAAAATGTGAATATTCCTAGAAGAAGGCTTGCTATGTGGAAGAAAGCTGCTGAAGGAGATATTATTAACTAGTTCTGTTTTTATTTATTAATGAGATGTTTTAGTAAGTTGGTTTAGAATTAGATAGTTGGTTCTAAATCATAGCTTAAAAACCTCATTTCTATCGGGTTTTCAAAATCACAAGGTTTTTAAGCCCTGATTTTATTGTTTTATTATAATTTTTGAGGTGATACTTGGTATGACTGCACAAAACATTGATTGGGCAAAGTATAAGAAAGGCATATTTGTTGTAATTGTGCTTGGAATTATCTTTGATACTACAACTAAGAAAATATTAATTGGAAAAAGAGTAAAGGATTCGCATATTAAAGAATTAACCTGGGCTTTTCCAGGTGGAAAACCTGAATATGGCGAGGATTTGGATGAGGCTGTTGAAAGAGAAGTAAAAGAGGAAACAAATCTTGATGTTGCAAGTTTAGGTCCTATTTTTGCAAAAACTTATCCTGAAAAAAAAGAATTTTTATCAATCTATTATTTGTGTGAAGTAAAAAGTGGAAAAGAAAAGGCTGGAGAAGACTTTGTTGAATTAAAATGGGTTAATCCTGAAGATCTTGAAAAATATTTTAAAACAAGTTTTCATCCTAAGCTTAAGGAATATATTTTGGGATTGAAGTGATGTTTTCGATCTATTAGTTCTAATTGATTATAATCTGATTTCATCTGATATTCATCAAGATGAAACCTTTAGTTTTTATCGATAATGTATATAATTTAGTTAAATATAGTATGCAGAGTTTTTGTTAGATATTACCTAAGAATTCACTCAAGAAATAATTTTTTAATGAATAAATTAATTTACTTTACATTTCTTTAATAGATAGGTATTTTCTTAACATTTATATATTATTCATTCTTGATTTATTTATGGTTGAAATAAAAAAAGGGAAGGTTATTTTTTTAGCAATTATGATTGTTTTAATGATAAATATATCTTATGAAGGTGTTATTGCTCCTGATTCTTCAGGAGCGAATTCTGGGCTAGGCTCTGGGCTAGGCTCTGGGCTGGGTTCTGCAAATGGAGAAATTCAAGGTGCTTTGCAAGCTGCTCAGCAAGTACTGCAGATAATTAGCCAAATTTTTGGAAATCTTAAAACAACTCTTGAATCTAATTCCCAGGCTGAACATACGCGTCTTTCAAAAATTAATGCACCTAGACTTCCTGATGATCCTGGTGATATGCAAACTCCTAAATTAAATACAGAAGTCATTGATAATAGGGTTTTAATGAATTTTACTGGAATGGAGATAACTCTTTCAGATAGGAATACTGGAAATAAACTAATTATTTTGAATAGAGCAAATGTGGTTGGAATGGTTAATACAAATAGTTCTTTAGAGAATATAATTACTGAAAATACTACTACAGTTGTTACTAAAAATAATCAGGATTTAGGGGTTGTGAAGATTGGAGATAAAACTACTTTAATTGATTCAGGAGGGGCTAAAACTGATTCAGTTTCAAATACGAATGTTGCTGCTGGATTTTTGCCTTTAGTTAGTGCTGAAGAAACAAATAATTTTCCTAGAGAATTTTCAAGCCAATATGTTTTATTTCTTGAAGATGATATTTTTATTAATGGAGAGAATATTTTATTTTTTCCTTTAAAGCATTTTGATGAAATAATTGCAAATGGCTCTAGTTTGACAATTATGGAAAGGGATTCAGATGTGATTATTAATAATGATAAAACTTTTTATTCTAGAAAAATTGGGTCGAGCAATTTTGTTATTAAGAAGATAGTAAATGAAAATAATAAAGAATTTACATTTAGTTTATTGGAAGGGGGAGAAAAAGGAACTTATTTTATTGATAATAGGAGAATATTAAGTGTTGGAGATTCTGTTGTTAAAAATCCTTTATCTGGCTATGAAAATGTAAGCATTCCTAGGACAAGGTTTGCAATGTGGAAAAAAGCTGAAGAAGGTGTTTGATTTTTTATACTGTTTAAAATAAAGAATTAAAATAAATAAGCATCATATGATTTTGAAATAAGAACAAGTATTCCGATTATCAGTCCTGCAATTGCTAAGGTTCTTCCTTTTTGTTTTTTTCTTTTGGTTTCAATTATTCCTACAATGCATAGGGCAATTCCTAGTATTGAAAACCAACTTAAAAAAGAAAGAATAAAACCAAAGACTGCAAAAAGATTCCATTTTTGCTTTTTGCTTTTTATATTTTTATCACTCTTTTTCATAAATATATTAGGTATGTTTTATTTAAAAATTCTTCTATTTTAGAATTTATGCCACAAAATTTGTTTGACAAATTTTGATGTTTAAAAATGTTTAGATTTTTAGATTTGTTGCACTTTGGCAGTTAATGTTGAATATTTAAGTGTCCAAAAGTCCAACTTAAATATTCTGAATTTTATTAGTAATGTATAAAGTATAAATTAGGAGGAATCTCTTAGGATAAGATATATTCTTGTTACATAAATCTATTTTCAATCCTTCTTAATAGAATTATTGGCGCTAATGATATTGGGGGAAAACTTGATTGGATGATAGACATCAAGTTTTTCAAAAGAATGCTATTGATTAAAAGATGATATTTTTGTTGAATCATATATTGAAAAATTCCCAATCTTTGTTCTTACTAGATTTAGGAGTATTGCTTTGTTAAATTTTTCTCCAAGGTCATTTGCAATGGATCTTATGTAGGTTCCTGAGGAACATTGAACAAGTATGTCTATTGTGTGAAATTCTTGATTCTCTTTTAATAATTCTCCCCATTTTTGTATTATGTCTTCTTGCCTAAAATCTCCTTCTAATAGGCTTATTTTGTTTGTTATTTCTTGAAGTAGTTGTTTATTATTTATTTTTGATAAATTTGAGGTCTCTATTTTCTTAATAATTATTTTTTGTTTTGGGATGGTGATTTCATTTAATTTATTTTTTCTTGCATAATAATAAAGAGGTTTTCCATTTACCTTTCTTCCTGAAAAAGGAGGTGTTGATTGAAGTTGCTCTCCTTTTAATTTTTCAATTTCTTTTAATAATTGTTCTTTATTTATTTCTATACTGTCTCCTTTTATTGGAATTCCTTGAATATCATAGGAATCTGTTGAAAATCCAAATAATATCTTGGCCCTATATTCTTTGTCAAGATTTAAATATTTCTTTAGATTTTTTGGAGTTGTAAATTTTCCAGTTACTAGCAACAGAAGTCCTTCTGCAAGGGGATCTAGTTTTCCTGCATGGGATATTGCTTGATGTTTATATTTTGGATTTTCTTTTCTAAATATGTCAATTGCTTGAGCAGGAGTAAGTCCAATTGGTTTGTAAACTGGGATTTCTTCTGATATTGATTTATCCATGAGTCTTATTGGAAATTGAAGTTTATAAGATATGAGTTTTTGTTTGGAAAAGCATTTATTTCTCTAGCCTAGTATTACTGCAAAATAGCAACATTTATAAATAAAGTTTATTAGGCTTTTTTATGGTAACATTTAATTTAGAATCAAGGGTTAATAATACCAATGGGAATAATGCGAGTAATGGTCATTCTTCATGGTTTGGAAGATTAAAGAAAAGTGTAGTGGCTGGTTTAGGCAAAGTTCTTAATAGTAATGGATATTCTAAAGAAGCTGAAGAAGAAAGAGAGAGGCAAAAATTTGCTGATTCAATTAGAGTTAAATATAAATTAGCTGATGATAGATTGACAAAGGTTCTTGGTATTGTTGAAAGAGAATATGCCAGAGCCAATGGATTGAGGACAAGAGAAGAAATTTTAATTGAAGAAGAAAAATTAACTAGGGCTTATAAAGAATTTTTTAATCATATGCAATTAAATCCGAATAATTTTATTGCAAAGGCAATTGTTGAACAAGTCCAAGAATCATATTTTTCTTGTAATAAAACTAAATCTCTTGGAAGGATATTTGCAGAATTAAAAGCAGCTAGATATTTTCATGTTGAGATGGGTTATAATGCAGAAGAGAATAGATATGAAGCAAGAGTTGATGGGAAAGCAGAGGATATCAGGGATTTGAGAATAAGAACTATAGAAAGAAATAAAAATTTTGCTAGATATGGTGTTGATTATGATGATTATCTTAAAGGAAGAATTGATGAGGATGATAAGCATGAAATAAAGAAAAATATAATTTATAGTTTAGATTATTATGCAGGAAGATATGGAAGAGAACTTGCTGCGTTTGGAATAAAGGTTTCATATCATGGAGTTGATTCTGTGCTCGAGAACAAATACCATGTGTCTAGAGCATCACATAATATTTCTTCTAGAAGGAATACTTATTTTACAAACAGGAATGGGCATGATAGAAAAGCTGGTGCTTTAGAATTAGTTGGCTCTGCATAAATAAAATTAT
>CAYHLB010000088.1:0-5238 GCA_964357325.1 Candidatus Woesearchaeota archaeon | reverse complement strand
CTCATGGATGAACTAGAATTCGGAGAAGACCTATAAGTTATATACTATAAATTATCTTCTATTTGTTCTATTCATATACCAATTCAAATATCCAGTATTAGGATCTAAGAAATAATCTTTATCAGGAAGATATAACATCCTATCCCATTTATCATTTCCTTTACCAAAATTCTGAAACCATAGTCTCTCAATACTTCCACCAACATACATACTTCTAACCCTTTCTTTAGAGAATAAAGAAAGAATTGAAGAACTAACTCCATAAGCACTAAAATCCTTTATCTCATCTTTACTTTTATCCGGCGCCCTTATCCCCGCTTCCAAAGAATCTCTAACAAACTGCGCACCATCAGCACTTAATCCAATCACAACAGGATTTGTCTTTCCAGGAATAAACAAATTTATTTTTGGAAATGTACTTGAATCTTTTGAACCTGCAATGTATGCAGGATTATTTTCAATTTCAATATGATACATGCCATTTAATGGAATATTATTTTGTTTTATTTTTTCCATTATTGTTCCTGCAATCTCTTTTATTCTATTTTGAGTTTCAGAACTAGCCTGTCTTTCTGCATCTAAAACAAAAGTTGTCTTTAATTTTTCTTCAAGAACATTCTTAAATTTATTTTCATATGCTTTGCCAACTGCTTCTCCAGGAGCACTTAGTCCAGCAAAAGGAACAAACAGATCAGCATTTACTTTAAACTTACTTTGCATTGCAGCTCCAATCACTCCTTCCCTATCCAGCCCCTTCATTTTATCCACATCTTCTTTTGGAAAAGTAGTATATATATTTGAAGTAACTCCAAATTTTCCAACTGCTCCTGGAACAATCTCTCCGCCATAAACAAGCCCACTACTTCCAGCTGAATATGTTCCATCTGAATTAAGAGTAATTGACCTGCTTCCTTCACTTGATTTTCCATTAGAAACCCAATCAATACTTTTAATTTCAAAAGATTTATCCTTTGGAGCTTTTTGAGCTCCAGGAAACATTATTTTATCCCCTTCAACTTAAACATATAATCACTACATAGTTACAACAAGCTATAAAGATTTATAAATCTAAATCTATTCAATTTTCTATGGTAATAAAATTAGTTAGTCCTCCACTTTTCTCTGCAAGGGGTAATTTTAATATTGGCCAGGCATTGACTTCTGTTTGTGCAGATGCATTTTATAGGCATCATATTATAAAAGGAGAAGAAGTAAGTTTTGCTTCAAAGGCATATAACTCGCAGGGAAAACCTTTGGATATTCAAATTGAACCTAACAAAAGCCTAGAAGACCACCAAGAAAAATGTAATGAAGTATCACACAGTCAAATTCAAAGAATTGAAGAGGCGAAATTAAGAATAAATATCTTAGACTCTTCTCAAGAATACCTAGATTTTTCTGAAGAATCAAGAAAAACTTCCAAGGCTAAATTTTTAGAACTATTCTCTCAAGGATTTTTAATTAAAAACCAAAGAAGATTTTATCTCAACGTTCCAAAAATTATTGAATCAAGAGATATTAAGGGCATAGTAAGGCAAATTAAAATTAAGCCAGAAAGTTTCAGAAAAACCCTTGAACAATTATTGCATGATGCAAAAGATCCCCTTCTAATTACCAAACCCCGTTTATTTGCTACCCCCATTCCATTTTATTTCTGTTCTAGCTGTTCAGAAGTATACCCTAGTTCTTCGGATCCTAGAACAATTCTTGCAAAATGCCCAAAATGTGGTATGAAAAATAAAAATGAAATGACTGACACATTAGATCCCCTTTTTGATTTATCAGTTCAAGGATATTCCCTACATCCATTTAACGCTCCAGCAGATATTCAAATTTGTGGCAGAAATATGGCTACGAGATATATATACTATAGTCTTTTAACTCACGCAGCAATTGATAATCTTCCTGCGTTTAGAAATCTATTTGTACATAATATTTTAAATGACAATTCAGGAAGAAGATTAAGTAATAAAAACGGCAATCTGACCGATATAATGGATATTCCATCAGAACTTCATGGAGATGCTATAAGATATGCCCTGTTTAAGGCAATCACTCTTAATGAAGGAACTGCAAATTTATCTCAAACTTTTTTTGAAGAGGGACAAAAAGCAGTTTATAGAGTTGGCAATCTTAGAAAGTTTTTCAAAACCCATGGGGTTTCTTTTGAAGGAATACATTTAGATGAAGATATTGTCCAACATTTTTTAGAGTTAATGGAAAATATGAGCTTAAGAAGAGGATTTGATATTGGACAAGAATATCTTTCGAGTTTAAGCAGAGACATTAAAGAAGAACATGATTCACGAAGATTAAGTAATTTTTCAGAAAAAGCAAGAAGATATAAATCCGCTCTTTTTATGATTGAACCATTTATGCCAGAGATAACACAAAAATCAAAACTAGAACTCGGAATTGTCTATTGACCTAATATCTCAATTAATATATTTTTATCTAATTTCTTAAGAGACAAATGCCCCGAATCTTTAAATATATAATGCTTCTTTTTTTTAGAATGAAGATTATTAAAAAAATTCTTCAACCTATCAATAGATATAGATTTATCTTTTACACCTGAAAGTAGAATTATTTCTTTTTTGCTTAATTCATGAACATAATCATCAGGATTAATATCCAATTTTCCTTCAACAAACTTCTTCCAATCATTAGAACTGAAATTATATGATTTTCCATAAGCCCGTTTAAGATAATTTCCAAGGTTATCTATTTTTTCTTCAGGATAATCAGGATTTCTTGCATGATCCCTATAATTTACTATAGGAGATAAAGCAATTATCTTGTTTACATTCAAGGATTTAGCTCCGCTTACCAAACATACGGAACCACCAAAACTAGTCCCAATTAAAATTATTTTTTTAAAGTTTAATTTCACTTTCTGATTATTTGAAGAGTCTATAAATGATCGCTCCTTCAAAACAAAATCAAGGATATTTTCTATATCTTTCACAGGAGAATTCTTTAGAAAACTTCCATAGCTCCCCCAAGTTCCAGAATATCTAACATAAACACACGAAAATCCTTCATTAGATAAAAAGTCTAAAAGATCATAATTAAATGGATCACTTGGAAGACCCGGACAGATTATAATTAATTTTTTCTTATCGTTTTTTAATGGCAAAACTATATCGCATCCAGTTTGCCCAATAAATGTTTTATAAAAAACCATAATTAATTGAAGATTTAAATACTTTTAAATCTTATGTGAGAAATGGCTATTCAAAAACATTCATATGTATTAACAAAAGATTTTATTTTATGTTGTCTATCTGAAGATAATCAATATTTTTATGGAGAAATTCTCTATGGGAAAAAACCTCTAAAAGATGTAAAAGTAGTATATATTTTGGGCGAAAAATATTACAAATACTGGGAATTAGAAAGTATGAGAAGAAAACATTCAACAACTGTTGGTAAGAAAACTAATTATAATAAATATATAGAATCAACAAAAAAACTATATCCTAAAAACTATTATTTTCATAAAATAATTGGAAAATTGTTCCGTATTTCTAAAGAAAAAATAATCAAAATCATCGTTCCAAAAAAGTATAATGAACTAAACAGAGATAAAAAAAGAATAGCAAATATTTTAAGTTTAAAATTTTCAGTATCGCATAATTGCATTCTTGTTGGAGGCTCTAAACTTTTTTCTAAAAAAACCAATTTTTCCGACTTTGATATTATAATAAATGGGAAAAAGGAAGGAATGAAAGTATCTAAATCAATAACTAAACTAATAAAAAATGAAGAAAATAGACTAGAGATTGGGACAAAAAAATATCATCCAAGAAGATTTAGAATTAAAAATGCAATAATCTGCCCATTTGCAATTAATAGTAAAGACAATTATTTTGAAACAACAAAAGCTAAGGTAATTGAAAAACCAAAAGAAGTAATTGCAAAAGTAATTGATTGTTCAGACTCTCTATTTTCTCCAGCAGTGTATAAAATAAAAAATGAAAAAAATAAGGTTTATCTCATAAGTTATTTTGTAGGGCATAATCATCTTTTTAATAAAAATGATATAATCAAGTTTAAAGCGCCGCTGTATGAGTTTAAGAGAGAGAAGATTAAAAAAAGAGCTTATGTTATCCCAATACAAGGTTCTTGGGTTGAAATTAATAGAAAATAAACTATGCCCAGATACACAAAATAGGCCCCATTTTATGACTACTTCATAGTAACATCAAAACCAAAACATTTATATATTAGTAATGCCTATGATAATTAGCACTAAAAAGAGTGCAGAAGGCAAAAATGACAAACGAAAATCCAAACTATCAACTAAACTATGATTTAGAATCAAGAACAACATATGCAGGTGCAAACATGCCTGCAGAATTTCCAGATGTAGTTGCAAATACTGAACAAAAAACAAATCCAAGCAGAAATCCTTCAAGATTAGAAACAGACCTTATGTCTGAAAGAAGCACAAGTGCTTCTGAAGCCGAAGTTCAAAATCCTTTAAAGAAAAAGTCTTCTCTTGGAAAGCAAGTGTTAATGTATGGGGCAATTGGAACAGGAGTAGCTGGAGCATTAATCATAGGTTATTCAATTTGGTTCGCGAAAATGCTAGAAAGTAATTTTGGATTTTATTAATCAATGAGTTTATTTTATATACTTGTCAATAATTCCTTCTCTATCAGGAATTTTTACAAAGACTTTTGCAAACCATCTTTTATACCAAGACATTTCATCAATTTTTTTTGTGAAAATATTCTTTCCAGCAAAATATCCAGCATCACCCATTGTAGATTGTTTAGCCACACTACTTCCAATATTCTCTCTCCACAAATCATAATAAGCTTGTGATGCATATCTAGGCTTAACTTCTTCAACAAATCCTTGAATCTCTCCCTTCTTAAAATCAGGTACCCTCAAACTAGCCTCAAAAATATCTTTAAAAAGCATATTTTGAGCAGAATCTTGAATTTCAATAATTGTCCTAGTCATACCCTTTCCATCGCCAGTTGGAACAGAGGCTACAATCTGTGAATTTCCACTTGGATTATTAACTAACTCAAAATGATACATTCCTCCAAGAGGAAGATTTTGACTTGTAAGTTTTCCAACAACATTGCTTGCTATACTATCAATCATTGTCTTTGTCCCCTCATTTAATTCAACCTTCCAAATCTCAGGTAGAATAACTGACCCTGAAAGAGTTTCAGTTAATTTTTTCTTTAATACTTCATTATACACTCCCTGAACAGAAGC
>CAYHLB010000087.1:0-5327 GCA_964357325.1 Candidatus Woesearchaeota archaeon | reverse complement strand
AAAAAATAAATTTTATCAACTTTATAAGGTTTACCAGGAAATAAATATTTATTTTTAGCAACAAAAACACTATCAAATACAGCTTCTCCTAAATTTCTATGATCTGTATGCTGTAAATTCAAATTGGAAAAGTCTTTATTTGCAGGATCAAAACGATATACGTAATCGTTTCCTGTAGTCTGGTTTCCGTCAGTAATAATAATAGTGGGGAAAATCAGGTTTTTATTGATGCTTTTTAGATTTTTTGCAACTTCATCTAAATTTGGAATTCTAGCTCTAAAATTAGTTCTTCCAACTAAAAAGACTTTAGTAGAAGATTTTAATTTTTTATCTATTCTCTTTGAACCATAAAGTCCATTTAAAAATTTTTGAGCATCTCCAGAATCAAATCTTTGATTTCCAATAGTAGGACAACCTATTTCAAGGAGTCTTTCTAAATATTCATTTTTCGAACCTACTCTTAATAATTTATTTACCAAGTAAGGATTTTGTTCAGATAATTCAGCTAAAGGAGCAAGTAAAACTCCCCTATCAACAATTCTCCCTTCTTCCAGCAACCTAGCAAGACAATATCCGCCCAAGCTAAGCCCTATTCCACAGACCCTAACCCATCCTAATTGAGACTGCTCTTCAATTAACCTTTTAAGATCAGAAACATAATTTTCAACACCTAATCTTCCATTAGAATTTCCACTATTTCTCGGACTAAATGTAACTACATTAAAATCTCTTGCAAGAGCATCAACCAAATCATTTCTTCCAGCACATCCCCCAAGCCCAGTTGCAAAGACAACTCTAGGACTATCTTTTTTATAGTAATAAGATTTAACCTCTAATTCTATACCCTTTTCAGGCTCAAATTTACTTCTATCTTCATAGGCCATATTATCATTTGAGTAACCAGTATCTCTAAAAGTATTGATAGGTGTAAAAGCAGCCAAAGCAAGTCCAGTAGCAGCACCTATTAACATTTCTCGTCTGGTTATCATCTTTCCTCCATAAAGAGTATAATGCTTGCCCCTATTTAAACCTTATTGTTGTAGTTATTATAAAGTAACAACAATACTATCTATTCACCTTTCCAAACAACCAATCCCCAATTTTATAACTCCCATAAGCTATGAAAAATGCAGAAAAAACATCAATAGAATAATGCACATGCATAAACAAAAAATAATCTACTGTGTTTTGAAATACTTTTTTCCAAAAGAATAGATAGCATAGGCAAATAATATTCCAGATAATATATCAATACTATAATGCCCTCTTGATAAAAAAAGACTCAATATAACTAATAAAGCTATTAATCCTAGTAAAATTCTCATTTTACCCTTAGAAAGTATAAAATATAAAAATACAAATCCAGTATGCCCTGAAGGATAAACACCTAATTCATATTTTGCAAATCCTTTAAAAGGGCCATTAGTTCCAAAAAAATCAGCTGGATTTCCAATTGGAGTTAAAACAATAAAAATGCTTCTTAAAAAATAAAAAAGACTGAAAATCAAAAGATAAAATGGAACTTCATCATATTTAGAATTTTTATACACATAAAATAAAAATAATAAAAAAGATGCCATAGTTAAAACATCATAAAGCCAGGAAATATTATAATAAGGAATATTATCTAATATTAAATCAGAAAGTACTGGAAGAGTCTGACCTTTATTCTGGAGAGAATATAAATAAGCTTGAGCAGCATAATTAGCCATTAAACTTAAAATAAAAAGAGCTAAATAAATATAAAAATATTTATTTTTGAATAAAATATTTAAGCCCCTTTTTAATTCAGAAGTTATATCTTTTTCCATAAATTATATAATAAAAAGCAATGTTTTAAATCTTATGAAATAAAACCTCTTATGTAATGTCAACCTAATTTCTTAGCATTACTTTCGCCTCATTTATATTCGGCTCAAGATATTTTTTCTCAATCTTCTTCTCATGCTCAAAGATTTCGCTGATTTTTATCATTAATGATATTTAACTCTACATAGTTAGATAAGAATGTTTTCAATTTAGTAATAATCATTGAATAAAAATGAAAATAGGATTTAGAGCAGATTCGTTAAGTTATGAACTTAACTTAACCTCTTAGAAATGTTTTTAAATAGAATGTTTTAAGAATTCCATGGATGCTGAAGAATTTAAAGTAAAAATGTCGGAATTTCCCAATCCTAGAACTCTAACTATCACCAAACCCTCCCAGGTTTTACCTACGCCTAAAGGCGTAGGTTTGTATTGGGTTTGGGGAGAACCGAGAAAAATCCAAGAAAAGTATATGCCACTACATTAATGTAGTGGATTTTTCACGTGTATTAACAAATCTAGTCCAACATCACCAAAACCTTCGGTTTTGTACTCCACACTAAAGACTTCAAAACTTCTAGTTTTGAATGTCGCCAAAATTATTTCATAATTTTTAGCGCTTTGAGAATGTAAATTCTCAATAGTGCTCAAGAATCTGTGATTCTTGACATGTGGAGTTTATCGTGGTTTTGGTGAGACTGAGTAAAAAGAAAGTAAGAACTTTCTCCAACCTAAAGGTTGGAGTTATCTTTTTACTCTGGATATAGTAGTTAGTGAAAAACTTATAACTACTTATGAAACCATGGCATAACTGGGTCAAAGAAAAGAATTTCCTGGTGAACACAATTGTATTATAACAACTACAAGAGAAAGGTTAAATATATTATATGCTGAATTAAAAGCTAGAGAAGATGAATATGAATCTTAATCAAATCTTTATAGGATTATTAAGGAAATTCAATTCCCCTTTCACCATAACAATCAACTCTAACATACTTTCCATTAATTTTTTCACAAAAAAGTCTAACAAATGCAGAGTTTCCAATTTCTGGAGAAGCTGACAACCTATGGATAGGAGATTTTTGAAATTCTTCCTCAGAAACATTTAATGGAACATGTCCTGAATATGATAAAGAATCAGGCATTTCTTCAAGAAAACCTAAAAATCTATTACTCTCTCCTTTATTTAAAAAAATACCTGCTTTTCTAACTCTCATTCCATAATCAACTAATGAACTAAAGTAAACCTTGCCGAATCTTTCCAAATATTTAATAAAACCAGGAACTGATTGAGGAAAGAATAATTTATCCAAAGAAATAACTCCACTATCCCTTATTCTTCTTTCAGTAATTTCTCTAGACAAAGTATGAACATAATTAGACAAAGCTTCTTGTAACTCCAAATGAGCTAAAGCAGTTGCATCATTTTCATTAGGAAAATGCATACCTAATATTGTCTCAAGAAGATTCAATCCACTTCTTATTCCAAAGCAAGAATCATACAACTCAACAGGAACCATTTCTTCTATTTTTCCTGTTTTTTCTACTGTTTTTTTATTACCCATAAAAATAGCATTAAACAAAGGTTTATGAATTTATATGATAAAAAATATATAGGATTTTATTCAATCTTTCTAAACAATATCTCACTTTTCTTTATACTTTTAACTTTCAGCAATTTACCAATTTCCTTATACTCAATCTTAAAACCAAAATCCTTTGCTATTTTTTCACAGCTATCTGGAATAAATGGCCATAATAAAATTGCAATTACCTTTATGCTATCAACAAGTTCATATAACACCTTTTTGTCATGAGTTTCCCATGGCTTTTTCTCTTGCACAAATTCATTGCAACAGTCAATAAAAGCAAATATCTCACTCAATGCTTTGTCTAATTCATAATTTTCAAAATACTTTTCAATTACTTTTAACTTTAATTTTCCAAGCAAAGAATTATCTACCTGCTCTAATCCATATTTTTCAGCAAGAGCACTAACTCTGCTTACTAAATTCCCAAACTTATTTGCAAGCTCATTATTATGCCTTTCAATCAAAGATTTCTCTGAGAAATCTCCATCCTCTCCAAAATTAGAAGCCCTAAATAAGAAGTATCGAAAGCTGTCAACTCCATATTTCTTAATAAGTTCAAGGGGGTCTATAATATTATTCTTACTTTTGCTCATTTTTTCTCCATCAACAGTCCACCACCCATGAGCAAATACTGTTTTTGGTGTATCAATTCCAGCAGAAATTAGCATTGCAGGCCAGATTACTGAATGAAACCATAAAATATCCTTTCCAATTAAATGAATGTCAGCTGGCCAAAACTTTTTGAAATTTTTACCATTAGGCCATTCAAGAGCAGAAATGTAATTAGTAAGAGCATCTGCCCAAACCCATAATACAAAATCATTATTTATTGGAAATTCAACTCCCCACTTAAACTTACTCCTTGTAAAACTAACATCCTTCAATCCTTCTTTAATTCTATTAATCATTTCATTTCTTTTTGATTTTGGTAAAACAAAATTAGGATTTTTATCATAGAGTTCAATCAATTTTTTTTGATATTTTGAAAGTCTAAAAAAATATGCTTTTTCTTTTATTGATTGAACTCCTCTTCTGCAAGAAGGGCAGTTTCCATCAACTAAATCTTTTTCAGTCCAATAAGATTCACAAGGAACACAATATAGTCCTTCATAATCTTCTTCATATAAGTCTCCATTATCATAGATTTTTTTAATAAGTTTCTTTACAACCTCTTCATGAGTCTTATCAGTAGTCCTTATAAAATAATCAAATTCAATGTTCAATTCTTTCCAAGCCATTTTAAAATCTTTAACAAGGATATCGACATATTCTTTAGGATCTTTTCCAGCTTTCTTAGCTACTTCATCCAATTTCTGCCCATGTTCATCAGTTCCAGTCAGGAAAAAAACATCATTTCCTAAAAGTTTATTCCATCTTGCAAATACATCTGCAGCTATTGTTGTATATGCAGTCCCCAAATGCGGTTTTGCAGTCGGGTAATAAATCGGGGTTGTTACATAAAAAGTCTTTTTATTTTTCATTTTTCTTGTATTTTTGATTTTCTTATATTATCTATAATTAAAATAGCTCTATTTAAATCTTTTACCTTATTCCTATGTTTGACGTAAGGCTTTAATTCATTTAGCAGATTTAGCAAGATATCTTTATTATATATCCTAAGACTCCAATAATCAGAATTATATTTATAACCCTGAATATTTACTTTTCCTTTTCTATTATCAGACTTAGGTTCCTTGCAGTTTATTCCCAGATTATTAAGATTCTTGTATATTCTAAATAAGAGTTTAGAATTGTAATTCCCCAGAGAATAATAGTAACTAATTTTATTCTTTTTAATTATACTACCCTCTGCATCTGTGAAACCTGCTAAAAATGATAAGAAAGTAGATTTATCTTTCTCTACCCATTCATGAAAATCCTTACTTAATAAGAAATTAAAAGATTCATTTAATGATGTCTGGATAT
>CAYHLB010000086.1:0-5337 GCA_964357325.1 Candidatus Woesearchaeota archaeon | reverse complement strand
CTTTAGTGTGGAGTACAAAACCGAAGGTTTTGGTGATATTATGCTTGTGCAGTATAATTAGATTTATAAAACATAAAAAATATTGTTTAAAAGATAAACTATATTAAAAATAGAGGAATATGATAAAAATCCAAAAAAGAGATTTAAGAATTTTTGAGCATTTTTATAGCAATGGAGGAATATGGCAATAAAAATTTTGAGAGACTTTTCTAAAAGATTGCTAAATATTATTTTTAGAAGAAGAAAGGAAATAAGCCTTGGTTTTTATGGACCTCCGAATGCAGGCAAGACTAGCCTTGCCAATAGGATATGCAAGGACTGGACTGGTGAAGAAATCGGCAAAGTTAGCAATATTCCTCATGAAACAAGGCATGTTCAATTTAAAGAAGAGGTTGAAATAAAATATAAGGAAAAAATCTTGAAATTCAAGCTTGTTGATACTCCTGGAATTGCGACTAAGATTGATTATGAAGATTTCATGAGATTTAAATTAAGGAAAAAAGAAGCTCAAAAAAGAGCAAAGGAAGCAACTCAGGGAATTATTGAATCTATAAAATGGCTTGATGATGTTAATGCAGTAATAATTGTTTTAGATTCAACTGAGAATCCTTATTCCCAGGTTAATATAACTATAATTGGTAATTTGATTTCAAGAGAAATTCCTGTTTTGATTGTTGCAAATAAAATGGATTTGGGAAAAGCTGATATTAAAAAAATTGCATCTGCATTTCCAGAATATGAAGTTGTTGGAATCAGTGCAAAGACTGGAAAAGGGATGGATGAATTTTATGAATCTGTGTTTAGGCTTGCTAAAAAAGTCTGATTTGTGAAAAATAAATAAAAAGAACATTTAAATATATATTAGAATACATATAAATGAATAATACAAAAAGAAGTGAATATATGAGAAAAGATAAAAAATTAAGTGGGCTCACATTGCATTTTATTCCCTATGCTGAAATTGCAAAATTAGAGACTGTTGAAAGAATAAAGAAATTATTGAGGATAATTCTTGATAATAAAGTTGTTATTCTGCAGGGAAGATTAAAGGCAGAGGAAGAATCAAGATTAATTGAAGACACAATGATAATGATTGGAAATATCAAAGGATTTAAAGGAGTTGAACTTGCAGTAATATCTCAAGATGAAAATAAAACTGCAATGGATAAATTTAAGTTTGGGATTGCAAAAGCTTTAATCGGACAGCAGGATTGCTTGACTGTGATTGGACCTGCTTCAATTGTTAAGGAAATGAAAAAAGACCCGAAAAGATTGGAAGTGATGTTGCATTAGTCTTCTTTGGAAAAGATAGATTCCATTAAAGTAGTAACCAATATTTATATATACTTATTATTCTTTTGAAAGATATAAAGAGAGATAAATTCTAATACCATGGCACATCAATGCGTTCATTGCTCAGCAGTATATCCTGATGCAGCTCCTGAACTTTTGAAAGGTTGTTCCTGCGGAGGCAGATTCTTTTATTATATTAAACAAGAAAAGGTTGAGCAACTTAGGCAGGAAATACAAGATACATTATTTGAAATAAGCACTGCTGATAAACACAAAATTGAAAAAGATATTAGAGAGATAACTGGAATGACTGAAGAGCCTGATAAACCCGTTATATTGGATGTAGAATCAATAAGAGTGCTTGGGCCTGGAAAATATGAAATTGATATTATTAATTTATTTTCAAAGACCAGGCCAATAATATACAAGCTTGGAGAAGGAAAATATGTAATTGATTTAAGTGATACTGTAAAGGTTGGAAGGGATGAAATAAATAAAAAAATAAAAAATCCGGATATTGTGTTGAAAGATGAGGTTGAGGAAGAGGAATTAAAAAGGAATGATGGTTGAGAAGAATTTAATATAGAAATTATAAAAATTGTTTTTGAAGAAAAATGCTTGAGAAAATAAACACTATTGTTGAAGGTGCAATGCCAGATACTCCATCAAGACTTATGTATTGCTCTCTTGAACTTGAAATTCCTGAAAATATAAATCTTGCTACCTATAAAAGTGATGAAAGATTCAAATGGCTTTTATATGGAAGATTTAATCCTAATCTTCAAATTGTGAATAATCCTGATTTTGAATCATTTGGAAGAAAAGATGCATATGATGAGATTAAAAGAAGGTTCAAGGGAGGATTTCCAATAGATACTCTTGAATCTGGACTGAGGTGGGCATTTGATGCTCAGAGATCATTTACAACAAGAGATGGAAGAATATATGTTGAGGTTACTTATTTTCATCCTGACTGGAGGTGGTATTTAGATTGCGCTCCAGTGATTGTTGATGATGCGAAAAAAATATTTTCAGGAGAAACTAGTGATGGGATACTAAATGAACATCCAAAAAGAGCATTTTAAGAAGATTAGTACTGCTTAATTTTATATTAATTCAACAGTATTCGCTAAGGTTTAAATAGTACTGTGGATATATATCAGTAATGGAGATATGATGGTAACAATTGTTAATAGAGAAAATTTTAAGAAAGAAGTTGTTCAATCA
This sequence comes from Candidatus Woesearchaeota archaeon, assembly GCA_964357325.1. Taxonomy (GTDB): domain Archaea; phylum Nanobdellota; class Nanobdellia; order Pacearchaeales; family GW2011-AR1; genus ARS1285. The sequence goes on along the minus strand of CAYHLB010000086.1, from coordinate 2,817 downwards.
AAAACACCTGTAATAATTGATTTTTATGCTAGCTGGTGCGGGCCTTGCCAGATGATGAGTCCTGTTTTTGACAGCTTGAGTGAAAAGTACAAGGGCAAGTTGAAGTTTGTTAAGGTTAATACTGATGAGAATTCTGAATTAGCTAGTGAATATGGTGTGCAGGGAATTCCTTGTTTAATTATTGTAAATAAAGGTAAGGAAGTTGATAGAATAATTGGATATATGAATGAAAGTGCTTTAAAAAATAATATTGATAATATTCTTGGAGGTATTTGATATGATCTATGACCTTATAATTGTTGGAGGAGGGCCTGCTGCTTTAACATCTGGAATTTATGCAGCAAGGTATAAATTAAAAACTCTTATACTTTCTAAAAATATTGGGGGGATTGCTTCAACTTCTCCAAAAATATGCAATTATCCTTCTTATCCTTCTATTGGAGGGTTTGAATTAATGCAGAAGTTTACAGAACACGCAAAAGTTCTTGGTGTTGAAATAATTTATGATGAAGTTAAAAATATTCTTAAAAAAGATAAATTATTTTTAATTAAAACAGAAAATAGTGAATATGAAGGTAGAAAGATTATATATGCTACTGGAACAAAAAGGGAAAGACTAGATATTCCTGGTGAAGGAAAATTTCAAGGAAGAGGAGTTAGTTATTGTTCTGCTTGCGATGGACCTTTTTTTAAAAATAAAATTGTGGCAATAGTTGGAGGAGGAGATGCTGCATTGAGTTCTGCATTATTACTTACTGAATATGCTTCTAAAATCTATATTATCAATAGAGGGAAAGATTTCAAAAAAGGAGATCCAACCTGGGCTGAAATTGTTATGAAAGATAAAAAAATAGAAAAAATGTTTAATGAAGAGGTTGTGGAAATTATTGGAAGTAAGATTGTTGAAGGAATTAAATTAAAATCTGGAAAAAATTTAAAATTAGATGGGATTTTTATTGAAATTGGCTCTGTTCCTGAAACTTCTTTATTAAAGAATTTGAAAGTCAAATTAAATGAAAGAGGTTTTGTAATTGTAGATAAATTTCAGAAAACAAATGTTCATGGATTGTTTTCAGCTGGAGATGTTTCTGATAATGTTATTAAGCAAGTAATTACATCAGCAGGAGAAGGTGCTGTTGCTAGCTATGGAGCTTATGCTGAATTAAAGCAAGAAAAATCAGAGGAAGAATAATGATAGATTTTGCATGCAAAAGATTTGAATTAAGAGAGGTCATTAAATGTGGACTTGGACTTACTAAATCAGATTTTTTGATAATGGATTTTCTTATTAAAAATAAAAAGACCTATGGCAGCAATGAAATTGCTGAAAAACTTGGTTTGGATTTGTCTACTATACAAAGATCTTTGAAAAATCTCAATGAAAAGAGAATAGTTATAAGGGGGCAGAATAATCTTTCTGGTGGAGGTTATGTCTATAGATATAGAATAAATGACAAGATTGTAATAAGAAATATGATGATGGAGATTATCAAGGAGTGGGTTAAAAAGGTTGAATATGAGTTGGAGAAGTGGTGAATCTTTTTATAAGAGTTATTGGTAATGATTTGCAAGAAAGTGGTTGATTTAAATAAGTTTAAATAACATTCTTCATTATATATTTTATGAGTGATATTAACCTGATTTTAAAAAAACAAATAGAAAAAATAAGAATTGATAAAGAAGAATTTGCTAAAATAAAAAATATTTCTTCTGAATTTTGCAAAGAACTTGAAAGAAAATTAAAAATAAAGAAAATAGATGCAGAGGTTTTTATTGGAGGAAGCCTTGCTAAAAACACCTTAATTAAAACTGATGAAAACAAATATGATGTTGATGTATTTGTTAGGTTTTTAAGAGGAGATAAAGATATATCTTCTGTTCTTGGTAAGATTCTTGGAAAGGATTTTATAAAAATACATGGTTCAAGAGATTATTATCAAAAGAAAATTGGAAATGTTATAATTGAAGTTATTCCTGTTATAAAAATAAAAAATCCTGAAGATGCATTGAATATTACTGATTTGAGTTATTTTCATGTTAACTATGTTTTAAAGCAGATAAGGAAGAATACTAAATTATCTGATGAGATAAGACTTGCTAAGGCTTTTTGCCATGGACAGGACTCTTATGGTGCTGAAAGTTATATAAGGGGATTTTCAGGCTATGCTCTTGAGTTATTGATTATTAATTATGGTAGTTTTTTAAAATTTGTGAAAAAGATGGTTAGTTCTAGTGAGAAAAAGATAATTGTTGATTATGAGAAGAATTATAAAAATAAAAAGGGGGTTTTAATGGAATTAAATGAGTCTAAGTTACAAAGTCCTGTTATTTTAGTGGACCCTACATTTAAAACAAGAAATGCTGCTTCTAGTTTAAGTGAAGAGACATTTGATAGATTTAGAAAGGCTTGCATTAATTTTATTAAAAATCCTTCTAATAGCTTTTTTATAAAGAAAAAAGTTGAGGATGAGTTTAGAAACACTAAAGATGTTAAAAAAATTATAATAAGTACAAATAAACAGGCAGGAGATATAGCTGGAACAAAATCAAGAAAGTTTTTTAATTTTTTATTGAATGAAATAAAAAGAGAGTTTGTGATTAAAAAAACAGGTTTTTCCTATGATGAAAATGATAATATTGCAAAGGGCTATATTGCTTTTAATAAAAAGAAAGATGAAATTGTTAGAGGGCCTGATATAACTAAAGTTGAACATTTGAAAAGATTCAAAGACAAACATCCAAATGCATTTATTAAAAATCAGATTTGTTATGCAGAAGTAAAGCATGAAATGAATTTTGAAGAATTTTTTAACAGAT
>CAYHLB010000085.1:0-5368 GCA_964357325.1 Candidatus Woesearchaeota archaeon | reverse complement strand
GAAAATTTAAAAAAGCAAAGACAAGAATTTGAAAAAGGTTTTAATCAGGATTTTGTTAAATGGTTCTTTGAAAAATATCTTGCTAATTCAGCAGAAAATTGGGAACAATCAGTTTCTGGAATTTATGAGCTTTATTGGAAAGATATTGATATCTCAAGACAAATGATAGAAAGAATGCAATGCCTAGGCATAGATGAATTTCCAAATGCAAATCTAATAAATGTTAAATATGAGTCAGAATACGGAAGTATAGAATTCTGGGAAGAGATAAAAACAGCTAAGTTAGAGGGAATGGAAAAAGAAGTTCAGATAGTCTCTCCATATATGAAGGTATGGGTTTTTCCATCAAAAGAATTTATAATCTATGAAATGAAGAAATCAATGAAAAATCATGAATTCCCCGGACCTTCTGAAGAAAAAACAGAAAGAAAAAATCAAGAAGGCCCAACTGAAGAGGAAAGAGAGATGATAAAACAAGACAAAAAATTCATGAAAAAAATAAAAGAAATAAGCAGTGCCTATGGGGGAAATTTAGATGCAGTTATAAGGATTACTGATAATGGACAAACTGTATTTAATTTATACGCACAAGTAAATGAAAACGACATAATAAAAATGGAGCCAATGCTTCCAGAAGAAGTGCCTCAGGAAGATGTAAAGATTGAAATTGAATTCCAAAAAATTTATGATATGATTTTCATGGAAGAAAAAGAAATGAATGGAGCTAGAATAGAAAGCCCCCCTTGGGATAAAAAACCCCAGCCAATGCAAAAAATAAAGGAAACTGTTAATGGAGTAAAAATGTATTTTAAAGTAAGGGATATTATGAATTCTGCTAAGATTTATCCAGAATCAAAAGAAAAAGAAACAAAATCAATAATGAAGTTATTTTTCAACATGATGATGAAGTCAGATAAAGACAAAAATAATCAAGGAATGGACAAAGGAGCAAATAAAGAAGATAATAATGATTTTAACAATGAAAAAATAGATGAAAAGAATTCTATTGCAGGAAAAATGATTTTTGGATAAACATCCATTAGATAGTTAACATTAGGTCAAGGTTCTCCCACTAATCCTCTAATTTTTATCGACGCTGTTGATTTTTCAATAAAAAAGTTAGGCTATGAAGTTTGATAAGGTTAAACTCTACAAAAATAAGCAGATGTGCCCTCTGAGCTGAATTTTTATTTTTTTCTTCATAAGGTATTTAAAACTGATTTTCTTAAGTATTTTGAAATGGAAAAAAGAGGATTAACTGAAAAAGAAGCGAAAAAAAATCTTGAGCAATATGGCTTAAATGAAATTAAAGAGATTTCCAAAAATACACCTTTGAAAATACTATTAAGGCAAATAAAAAATAACTTTATTATTTATTTACTTCTTACAGCAATAATTCTTTCGTTTATCGTTGGAAAATCTGTTACAGCATATACAATTTTAGCAGTCATTTTTATGGTTGTCGTTGTAGGATTTATCCAAGAATATAGGGCAGAAAAAGCATTAAAAATGTTAAAAAAGATGATAATGCCTGTTTCTATAATTATCCGAGATGGTAAAGAAAAAGAGGAATTTTCTATAAATCTTGTTCCGGAAGATATTATTATATTAAGAAGTGGTGAAAAAATTCCTGCAGATTGTATTATTTTGGAACAAAAGGATTTGGTTGTAAATGAATCCATCTTAACTGGCGAATCTAAAGAAATTAGAAAAGAATCAATAAAAGATTTAAAGAAATATTCTGAATCAAATCAGTTATTTATGGGTTCTTTTGTAGTAAACGGGAGGTGTATTGCTAAAATATTGAATACTGGAATGAATACTCGTTTTGGAAAAATTGCTGGAATGATTTCTACAGCAGAAAAAGAACTTCCATTGCAAAAAAAAGTTAATACTATTGCAAAATATATGGCATCTGTTGCAATAATAGTTTCAATACTAACTGGTTTGTTAATGGTAGTTAGAGCAGAAACCCTCTCTTCTGAATTCTTAATTGAAGTCCTTATTTTAACTATAGCTTTATCTGTTTCAGCTTTTCCAGAGGGATTGCCTGTTGTTTTGATAACCTCTTTAGCATCAGGGGTTCATAAAATGGCTAAGAAAAATGCTATTGTAAACAGAATGTCAGTTATTGAAACTTTAGGAGAAACAACAGTTATTTGCTCAGATAAAACCGGAACAATAACAAAAGGGGAAATGACTGTAAAAAAGATTTTTTCAGATAACAACCTATTTGATGTTAGTGGGACTGGTTATGAAGCCACTGGCAAATTTTTATTAAGAAATAAGGAAATTAATCCTTCTAAGGAACCTGTGTTAAATTTAATGTTTAAATCAGCAATATTCTGCAATGACACAAGGATAGAAAGAATTGGCGATGATAATATTTATCGCCCAATTGGAACTCCAACTGAAGCTGCTTTATTAATAATGTCTGCTAAAGCAGGAATATTAAAAGATGATCTGGAGTTTGAAAGAATTGAAGAAATCCCGTTTGGTTCAGATAGAAAAATGATGTCTGTTTTCGGTAAATTTAATTCAAAAAACTATGTTTTTGTTAAGGGTGCTCCTGAAATCTTAATCAACCAATGTAAATCCATACAAAGGAGTGATGGGGTGTTTACTTTAACAGCTAGAGATAAACAAAAAATCTTAAACATAAATAAAAATATGACTAAAGATACACTTAGGACCCTTTCAATAGCATATAAAACACCTATTTCTTTAAAAAAAGATCAATTAGAAGAAGAATTAATATTTTTAGGGTTAGTTGGGATGGAGGACCCCCCAAGGGAGGAAGTTAAAGATTCTATAAGGATTTGTATGAATGCTGGAATATCTGTTAAAATGATAACCGGAGATAATAAAGGGACTGCAATAGCTATAGCTAAAGAAATAAATCTTAAAGGAGAAGTAATAGATGGATTCGAATTAGATAAACTAACTGATGAAGAATTGCAGTTAAGGATTAAAACAATAACAATATTTGCACGTGTTAGACCAGAACATAAACTAAGAATTGTTAAAGCTTTAAAGAACAATGGAGATATTGTAACTATGACTGGAGATGGGGTGAACGATGCTCCTGCATTAAAAGAAGCCCACATTGGAATTGCCATGGGTAAAAACGGAACTGATGTTACAAGGGAGGTTTCAGATTTAACATTAAAAGATGATAATTTTGTAACTATTGTGAGTGCAATTAAAGAAGGTAGAACAATTTTTAGAAATATCAAAAAATTTATGACTTATCAATTATCATGCAATTTTGCAGAATTAACTATATTATTCATTGGAGTTTTGCTTGCACCATTTCTTGGTTGGCAAATTCCTACTTTGCTCGCCTTGCAGATATTATTTATGAATTTGGTTACAGATAATCTGCCCGCAATCACGCTGGGATTTAACCCCTCATCTATTGATGTAATGGATGAAAAACCAAGAAGAAAAGCAGAAATCTTAGATAAAAAGCTTATAATCTTACTAGTTTTTACTGGTTTAGTTCTCGCACTGTTTACATTGTCTTCGGTTTATATAAGTTTTAATATCTTTAATGACAATTTTGAATCAACACGGACAATAGCTTTAGTATCTTTAATTATGTTAGAAATAGCTTCGGCATTCAATTTTAGGTCATTTAGAAAAGGCGTTTTAAATAGATCTCCCTTTGTTAATAAGTATTTGTTTTATGCCTCTTTAATATCAATATTTGCTACGATGTTAATAGTTTATACTCCAATAAACAAGATTTTTGGAACAGTGCCAATTGCCCTACTTAGTTGGCTTTGTGCAATAATTCCAGCAGTTTTATTAATTGTTTTATTTGATGTATTAAAAGCAATAAATAATAAAAAGAAATTTTTCGATATGGAACATATTTAAGAACAGTGGATTAGTTATACGTTCTCGCAAAAATACCAAATTTTTCATAAAATAAGAGAGTTAATGCTTCCCGAACTTCAGCGTCAATAAGATTTTGAGGACTTGAACCTAAGGTTCGATTACCCCACAAATCCCTAACCCTCTTTAGAATAAAATTAATAGTATTAGAACTAACGAAACGATTTTTGTCTCTTCGCCCTTGCCTTTGAATCACCTGGCTTGTATGCTTCTTTTCTTCTTGTATCTGCAATAAGAATATTCTTATCATATTTTAAAAATGCTTTTTTTAAATCTTCAGAACCTGTAAATTTTACCAATGCTCTTGCAATTGCAAGTCTTGCAGCATGTATTTGACTTTCTCTTCCACCACTTTTAACATTGACATTTATATCATAGGGAAATTCTCCAAGAACTCTTTTTGTAATTTCAATAGGCTCCTGTATCATTAGTTTTCTAAAAAAATCAAGTCCTTCATAGTTTAACTTATTTACAGTTATTCTCCCATTTCCAGGAACGATTGTTGCTTTTGCTATTGCAGTTTTTCTCTTTCCACTGATTGTTAATTTCTTTTCCATATTTATAATTTTTCAGAAAGTTCTTTTAATGTTATGAACTTTTCACGTTTATTTACTTTTATTTTTATTATTTTTTCTTTTTCAAATTCCTTTGGAATTCCATTATAACAAATTATTCTTTTAAATGCATCTCTTCCAATCCCTTTCCTATGGCTTGGCATCATCCCCCTTATAGCTCTTTTGAGTATCATAAAAGTTCTTCTAGGAAAATAAGGCCCTTTTTGAGCTGTTCCTCCAAGCCCCCTAAGTGTTTTATATTTTTTTATTATATTAGGTTTGTTTCCAGTTATTATAACTTTTTCAGAATTTAAAATAACTATTTCATTTCCACCTAAAGCTTCTTTTGCAATATAGGTGCAAAGTCTTCCGAGTATTGCTCCATCTCCATCAATTATTATTTTATTCATATTATTGTAACTCCTTTTAATTCTGAATTTTTTTCAATTTCTTGTTTAATTGTTCTAATTTCACAACCAGCTTTTTTCAATTTTTCCCTAGCTTGCTCTGAAAATCCAAGAGCAGCAACAGTTATTTTCTTATCTATTTCACCTTGGCCTAAAACTCTTCCAACAACAATAATGTTCTTTCCATCTAATTCTCCAACATTAATGCTAGTTTGTTTTTTTGTTGGCCCTGTTAATTTCTTTCCAAGTTCCAATAGAGATTTAGCTCTTGCTAATTTAATTATTTCTCTTAGTTCTGGATTTCTTTTCCTTTCCAGTCTTTTGTTAATTTGTGTTTTGCTTATCATGTTAAATTTTACCTCTTAAAGTGAGGAGACAGAAAATCATGATTTTCTGTATGTTTAAATCTTTTGGGATTTGAACTTTTTCTTTAGGTCAATGCGGGGAACAAGATTCGAACTTGTGTAGCACTAAGCAATACGCCCTTAACGTATCCCATTTGACCGC
>CAYHLB010000084.1:0-5410 GCA_964357325.1 Candidatus Woesearchaeota archaeon | reverse complement strand
AGGCTTTGTTAAAGTTTTTCCAATTAATAGTTGGTTCTATAAATCCAAGCCCTCCGCTTGGAGTCATCTTAGAAATACAATATGGGCATTTTGCATTACAAGCCTCTGTTCCAGCAACAATTGTAAATGTTTGTATTTTCATTTTAGTTAAGCCTCCCTTCTAAGATGTCTTTTGTGGTTACTAATTTTGCACCAGCTCTAACCATTTCTTCAAGAGCTTTTTTACCAAATAATGGATCTATATTTCCAGAAAAATCAATGTCAACTTCTTCAATTGCATCTGTTACAACATAAATTCTTAGACTAGATTTATACTTGTCTCCTAATTTTGTTGTTGCAAGTGCTGCTGCTTTAACACAATAATCAGTTGCAAATCCATTAAATACGATTTTATTTAATCCTTGCTCGAGTAATAATTTCATTGTTGAAACAAAATTAGGATTAGTGTTAACATCATAGTTTTGTTTTTCAAAAATTATTTGTGCATTTGATTTTGTGTAAGTTCTAAGCTCTTCTTCACTACAAACTCTAATGCCCATCATTGGTCCATCTTTAGCTCTTATGTAAACATCTTTTTGAGGAACAAGCTCTTTAAGTCTCAATTGTCCCCATGTTCCATTCATACAATGATCTTCAAAAACTCCTCCTTGATTTCTTATTAATTCTGCATCTTCATAAAAATGCCTGTCTACAGAGCCTAGAACCCTCCAATTATTTTTTTCAGCATATCTGTGGATTGTAAATATATTTGGAAGTATTTCTTCTGCACCATAGGGGTTGTTGCTCCAGGGTTTATTTGCATGAACAAATAAAGCTCCAGTTCTTAATGAAAAACCATGCTGAACATCTGTTTCATAGACTGCTATTTTTGATTCCATTTTAACACCTACACCTCTCATAAGCATATTTAGAAGAGTCATATCCAAAAATTCTCATAAATCTTGCAATATCATTTTTAATTCCAGTTGCTTTTGCAGGATTGTCAGAAAGCTTTACTGTTCCATATCCATTTGATTCAACTGCTTTAACTACAATTGAAAGAGAGTCAAGCCCAAGATCATTTGTAAGGCTAGTTCCCCAACCATATGCAGGAATTATTCTTCCTTCAAAGTCTCTTTGTATATCAGTTATTGTTTCAAGGGTGAGTCCATCACTTGGAACAAATAATTTTTGTCTAGGATCAATTCCTTTCTTTTCGTAAAATTCTATTTGTTTATTTCCAAATAATTTTGGTTTTCCAGAATCTTGTCGCATTCCCTTGTATTTTTCTGCTTGCTCTCTATTCATATCTCTAAAAAAGAAATCTGAACCATAGGTATCTGTTAGCGCGACTGACAAATCATATCCATATTCATCCCACCACTCAGAAAGTACCTGGTTATGAGAAGCTCTAATTCCATCATCACTTCCATGCATAATTCCAGACATGACCATGAATAATTCATGAGCCATTGTTCCTTGTGGCTTAAGATTATGTTTTTTTGCAAGATATACATTTGAAGTTCCAATTAACTTTGTAGGAGTTTCTTCTCTTAATCTTCCAACAAGGTAATCTTGCCAATTTCTAGAAAATCTTCTTCTTGTACCAAACTCTAGGTACCTTATATCAGGATATTGTTTTAATACTTCTATTTTTCTTTTAAGTCTTTCCTCTCCAGTTTGATATAATCTTTTTAATTCTTCTGGTGAGAAATCTTTTGTAAGCTTTCTATAATAAAGTTCATTTACAATTGAAAGTGCAAATGTTTCCCAATAAATTGCTTCACTCCATTTGCCTTGAAATTCTATTTTAAAATTACCTTCTTTAACTTCAAGTTGATAATCTGGTAATTGAACACTTTCTAAAAACCTTAGATAATCATTGGAAAATAATGGAAGTCTATTATTCTTTAATCCGCTTAGAAATTCTAATTCATCGGGAGTTGGTTTTAATCCCTGAACTGAATCAAGTTCTTGTCTAAGATCCTTTTCATCAATTACTTGTGCTATTTTTATTTTTGTTCTATTATTAAATGCATATTTTACAGGAACATTTGGATATCTATTAAAAACAAATTGCCCCATGGTAAGTTTGTAATGGTCTAAATCAAGTAATGAGGTAATAATCGGAGTATTTTTTCGTTCAAGTGTTGTTTTCATTTTATTATTTTTTGTTTAGTTAGTGTATTTTGTACACTTTTAATGTTCAGATAATGTTGATGATTTTATTCATCAGATATCTTAATGTGCTTATTACACATAGATATTGTATATTTTACACTATTTAAACATTATTGTGACTAAGTATATGTATTGTTTACACTAAGTTTACAATAAAAAAGATTAAAAACCCATTTATTTATGATTTTTTATGAAAAAACACCAATCAGAAAGATATTTGATTATCTTATCAGAAATACTATTAATAGTTTTATTTGCATTTCTTTATTATCAAGAATATTATCTTTATGCTGTTATTTGTTTTATCGGAGCTTTGCTTATTTGGTTATTTGAAACAAAAGAACTGCATCTTATTTCATTTTGGACATTGATTATTATAGGGGCTGTTGTTTTAATTCTAGGAGATTTCCTACTTGGAATAGTTATTATTTTATTTAGTTTTGGAGAACTTTATCTTAATAGTGCTTTTAGGGGTTATCATTGAATTTTTTTAATTAAAAATACTCGGAACTAAAACTTTTAGAGGTTTACTAGATAGACTTAATTCTACTTTATCTCCATTATTAAAAGGATGAATGACATTTGAATCAATTGCAATTATCCCTCCTTCATGTTTTTTTGCTTCAAAAAATATAGATTCATTTGAGAGAATTTCTCCACGAAGTAAAGATGGTTTGTAAATATCACCAAAATAAGGCTCCCTTACTAAAAACGCAAGCTTGTTTTTATTACTAAAGGGTTTTCCTCCTGCAGACTTATACCAAGCACTGCTACCACCTGAGGTTGCAACTAAAACTCCTGAACTTCTTTGTTCTTCTTTTTTATCTTTAAATTCAATTATATATCTTGATGTTGCAAATTGTTTTTCTGTTCCAATATAAACTTCATTTAATGCATACTCATCTAAAAGAACATTATTCCTTTTTATTTGAATTCTTGGCATTTCAATTGTTTTATAATTCCCTTTTAAAATTTCTTTTATTAAACTTAGTTCTTTATCTTTAAGTATTGTTAAAGCGCCTTCGCTGAATTCAGGTTCTGAATTTATTGGAAGAATTGGAATTTCTTCAGAGTAGTGTGATACTCTAATGAGAGTTCCATCTCCTCCTGCAGTTATTACTAAATCAATATTTTTAAAAGAGTTTTTTTGAATGTCTGTTACTTTAATAGTAGAACAATGTTCGGATAATTCAAATATTATCTGCTTTATTTTTTCAACCACATTTAAATGCTGTTCTGTAAGTTTTTCGCTGTAGACAATTAATATTTTTTTAAACATCTTTATTCCTTTGATATTTCAGAAGTTCTCTTAACATTATAATTCAAATGTTTTAGAATATCTAGGATTTTTTGTCTTTGTTCTGATTTTCCGCATCCTTTCCAATCAACTAGAACTTCATTTATGTTTTCAATTGTTTTTTCTTCTGCTTCTTTTAACATTGATTCTAGTAATGGAAGAGAGTATTCTGGAATAATATGGGATATTGCATAATTGCTTGATAATTGTAATTTATTGAAATTGGGTGCATAGTGTGGACCGCCTATGCCAATTGCAGGAATCCAATCTGCAAGATTATCTTGATAATCTTGAAGAGTTATAAGAGTTTTAGCTAGAATTTTAGCTGCTTCTTTGTCTTGCCATTGTTTTTCAGAACTTCCTAATTCAATGAAACAGCAGGGAATTTTGATTAATGGGCCATGGTGAGTTACTTCGAGAGTTATTTGATATTCTTCATTTAGATTTTTTTTGTTTTCTTCATAGATTTTATTTAAATTTTGAAATAAATATTTTAAAACAAAGGCAGATGTTGGACATACTTTATAGGGATGGCCTCCTAAATCAGCACTTCTCCAGTTACCAGGGGCATGAAGGCTTAGGGAAGGATTTCCTTTTGCAGATTTGTGGGTTGATGTGAATATTATAAAATCAATATTCCTCAGCTCAGGATATTTTTCAGGAGTCAAGTCATCTGAGTAAAGAGTTTCTTTATTTAATTCAATTATAGGAAATTGTGGAGCATAGGCTAGTTTTTGAAATTCTTCTGCAATCAGCTTTCCTGCTGAGTTTAATTTTGAATATGCTATTGCAAAGCGCATGTTAATTTGAATGATTTTTCATTTCCTCTGTTGTTAGAGACTTAACTCTATTTTGCATTTTAAAGTGAGCATCATCTGACCAGATTATTGCATCAAAAGCTAATGCTATTGCAATGAAGATTGCATCATCATGATCTATTTTATCCATTATCCCGCAAGCTTCATCATAATAATCACGGATTTCTTCATAGTTCATTATTTTCATATTTTTTAATAAAAAAGAAGTCATTTTAATAAATTCTATTTCAGAATATCCTGATTTCTTTTGTATCTCTTCTTTATGTTTATATATTTCTTGAAATTCAAAATCCGGAAATATAAAAGTATTATCTGACTTAAGAATTATATTTCTTGTCAAACTTTCTTTTATTAATGCAGAGATAAAAATATTAGTGTCTATTACAATATTCATCAAATCTCAAAGATGCTGACCTTTTTATTTTTTTGCTTAGTTCTTCAACATCTTCTTTTGTGAGTTTGCTTTTTGCAGCTATTTTATTCATCTCTTCTAAATCATTCATTCTCTGTTCTATAGCTCTTCTTGCTATTTCGCTCCATCTAACATCAGACATTTGTTTCATTTTTTTATGAAGTTCTTCAGGTATTGAAAGTGTTATGTTCGGCATACATATATATGTGATAACACATATATAAGGCTTTTGGTTTTGGGATAAACTATTATTTTACATGATATCAATGCTTAAAACAATTTAGATTATTTGTTATTATGCCAGAACAAGAGAGTTTAGAACAAAGAGCATATTATGAAGATAAAGAAAAAGGAATTAGATTTGTTCAAAATCCTAGAGAACATTTAGCCTATGATGTTTTTGTTGGAGATGATCATTTTTATATTCCAGATGGAGTAATTCCTGATTTAGGTTCTACATCATTTTCAACAAGAAGGGTAATGATGGGACTTGAGGCAATGAATCCTACTATAATATATGTTTTACAAGAAAATAAGGTTAGTCCTGAACAGTTCCATATTGCTTTATTAAAAGTTAGAAATTTAGAGCTTGAAGATGAAATTGCAAATATTCTAGCGGCTAATTTGCAATTAGATTGATTTTATCTATTTATTTTCTGATAAATATTTTTGTATTTGTAAACCTCTTTTTCCAAAGTTAGGGTGATTCCTCACCTTATTATT
>CAYHLB010000083.1:0-5456 GCA_964357325.1 Candidatus Woesearchaeota archaeon | reverse complement strand
GCAAAAACAAACTGACCAGGTAAACATTCCATTTTAGTATTTGTTCTATAAACTTTAAAATCACATCCCTGATTTACAACACTTTGTATTTCTGTTTTAAAATATTTTGTTGAAACTCTTTTTTTAAGTTGTGACAAATAATCTGTTCCAAATTCCAAATCTTTTCTTGCAACAGCAAATGCCTTTTGAATTTCATTATCTTTCATTCCTGCAAAAAAACTACCAATACCAATTGCATTTGCACCTGCATGAGCATATTCTCTTATTGCATCAGAACTATCAATCCCTCCCATGGCAATTATCAGAGGTTCTGAACCAATTGCCTGCCTAATCTGACGGACACAACGAGTCCCAATTTGTCTTATAGCACTTCCTGACAAACCTCCATACTGATTAGATAAAATATATGTTCCATTTAATAATGGAGAAAGTCCAGGCTCTGTATTTATTGCAACAATTCCCTTTGCACCTGCACTAATTGCTATTTTTGCAATTTGGCCAATATTAACTGCTTGAGGAGTTAATTTTACATAAACAGGCCTATTCACAGCCCTAACAACTTCACGAGTTATTAATTCAACAGCCTCAGGATCCTGACCTAACTGCATACCATAACCAGCTGCATGAGGGCAAGAAAGATTTAATTCAAATGCATCAACATAATCTTCTAAAGTTCTTGCAACTTTTGCAAACTCATTTGCATCTTTTCCAAAAATAGAACATAAAACTGCCTTGTCTTTTTGAATTTTTGTTCTTGCTAATTCTTCACCAAATTCAACACAACCAGGATTAGTTAATCCAACTGCATTAATCCAAGTTCCATCTTCTACTTGATATAAAATAGGTTCCTTATAACCAACCCTAGGCTCAAGGCCTATGCTTTTTGTTGTCCAAAATCCAAGTTCTGGAATCATCTCTAATAGTCTAGATGCACATGCTGGACTTGTCATAACAATTCCTGAAGGAATTGTATAGGGACTTACAAGCTTATCACCAATTCTTATTTGTTTAACTTCCATTTTAAGTTTATTATTTTAACTATAAGCATCTAAGCAATATTCATTTAAATGCTTTCCTCTTTGAACAGGTAAATTTAATTTAGGAATATTTAATCCATAAATTTTATTTATATTATCAAAACTAACTGCATGTAAAACTTCCCTATGTCTGACCCATCTTTCTAAAATAGAAACAAAATCAGGCCAAGATGCAAGTCCAGGAATTCCAGACATATATCTCTCAGTTTTATCTTCTAAAGTATGAGGTGCATGATCTGTTTCTAAAACATCAAATAAAAAACTTGACAATTGCTCCTGTTCTTTTCTACTTCTTAAAGGAGGATTTACCTTATATAAAATTCCATTTTCACCATTCATAATTTCATAATTCAAAAGCAAATGATGAGGAGTAAATCCCATACTAATTCTCATCTGACTTTTTGCTAAATTAACAAGCAAAGCAGTGTCTGGATGAGAAACATGCGCAATATGCAAATGTCCTCTAAATCCAGTTTCTGTTGCAAATTTAATCTGATCTCTAACCGATTCTAATTCAGCTTTTCCAGGTCTTGCATAGCAGTGAGAAATAGGACTTTGAGGATTCCACAATTCAGGATGCATTTCACTTTCTTTTTCACAATGAACAACTAAAACTCCTTCATACCCAAGTCTCGTAAGAGTTTCATAAACTTCAAGCTGTTGTTGAGAATCTGAAACACTCAAATCTCCAACAGATTTTCCAGCAAACATTTTAAGTCCAGGAACACCAACTCTCCTTCCTTTTTCCATAAGACCCCTAAGAGACAGCTCTCTAGTACATGTAACAGCTTCTTCAATTTGATAAAAATCCGAAGTAACTCCAACATGAGTTGCATAAATAACAGGAGATCTAGCAGCCTCAGCAAGAACAAATCTTTCCAAAACTCTTTTAAAAGAAATAACAGGTCTTTTTGTATTAGGTTGATCAAAAATAGCATCAACCCCAGAATCCTCTGCAACCAAAAGAGCATGAGCTATTGTTTCCTTATCACTTTCTTCTTCATCTCTGCAATGAACATGATCATCAATATACATAAATAAAAATAAAATTCCAATTATTTAAATATGATTAAAAAATTGTAATTACTTTATTCAGATGAATTTTTATAATATAAATTTATAAAGATAGAATAAGATATAAAATAATGGAAGATTATAAAAAAGAGTTTATAAGGTTCTTACTGGAAAAAGGTGCATTAAAAGTTTTTGAAGATCCTAAAGATGACCGTGCATTAAAAAGTAAAAGGCCTTTTTCTACCTGGTTTGTTAATATTGGAGATTTTAATGATGGTAATTCTTCTAATGTTTTAGCAGGATTTTATGCTGACGCAATAATTAATTCTGAAATAAAAGTAGATTCTTTATATGGTATTCCAGACAAAGGAGTTGCACTTGCAACTCCAATAGCAATGGCAATGGCCGCAAAGGGGCATAATGTTGGATGGTTTTTTTCAAGAAAAGATGAAAAAACTCATGGAAAAGCAACTAATCTAGGTCCTGAAGATAGAATTAAAAAATTAACAGTTGGAAGAGCTCCAAAACCTAATGATACCATAGGGCAACTAGATGATGTTTTCACAGCAGGAGATGCAAAATATGAAGCAAATATCTTCTTAAAAAGTCTAGGAAGAACAAATCTTCCACTACTTGCAATCGCTGTTGATAGACAAGAGGTTGCAATCGATAGTCGAGAAGCCATAACTGAATACATTGAAAAAACAGGAACAAAAGTTATTTCTATTGTTAATGCACTTGATGTTTACGATGTTCTAAAAGAATCTCATGGAGTCTCTGATAAAGCTCTGAAAAGATTAGCTACCTATATAAGAGTATATGGAACAAAAGAAGCAAGAGATGGAATTGTAAAAAGAGCTGGAAAATTAGAACAAAAAATAATTCCAAGAGACAGAAGTGTAATTCCTGCATGTGATGTTGAAACCTTACAACAGTTTCAAGAATTAGTAAAACAAACAGCAGATGTTCCAGGAATTGGAGGATATAAGGTAGGATTTGAATTAGGATTAGGATATGGTCTCCCAACAATAGTTGCAGCTGCCAGAGAACATACTAATAAACCAATAATTTATGACCATCAAAAAGCAGGAACAGATATTCCAGACACTGGCAGAAATTATGTAAGAGTAATGAAAAAAGCAGGAGTTGATGCAATTATATTATTCCCACAAGCAGGACCTGAAACAGAAAGAGCTTGGATACATCAAGCACTAGATAATGGATTAAATGTTATTGTTGGTGGAAGAATGACTCATCCTGCTTATTCAACAAGTGAAGGTGGATTTATTACAGATGAAGGTACATTAGATATGTATAGAATTGCAGCAAGAGCTGGTGTAAATAATTTTGTTGTTCCTGGAAATAAACTCGATGTTATAAAACAAGTAAGAGAATTAGTTGAAGCAGAAGGAGTTTCTCCAGTATTCTATGCTCCAGGATTTATTGCTCAGGGTGGAAAAATAGCAGACGCTGCAAAAGTTGCAGGAGATAGATTCCATGGAATAGTTGGAAGAGGAATCTATGGTTCAAAAGATATGCATGCAGCAGCAATTGAACATACTTCACAATTAATTTAATAACAGTTAATATTAAAAATCCCGTATTTCTATAATTTCTATGGATAGAAAAGAACTAATCAAATCTTTTATTGATTTTTATAAGAGCAAGAACCATAAAGAAATTCCCAATCATTCATTAATTCCAGAAAACGATCCAACAGTTTTATTTACCACAGCAGGCATGCATCCAATCATTCCATATCTTCTAGGCCAACCTCATCCGCAAGGAAAAAGATTATGCAATGTTCAAAGATGCATAAGAACAGTTGATTTTGAAAATATTGGAGACACTTATCACCATACTTTTTTTGAAATGCTAGGAAAATGGAGTGTTGGAGATTATTTTAAAAAACAAGCAATAGAATATACTTTTGAATTTTACACAAAAATATTAAAAATTCCAATAGAAAGATTAAGAGTAACATGTTTTGAAGGAAACAAAGATGCAGAAAAAGATAATGAAGCTGCAAAAGTCTGGTTGTCCTTAGGAATTCCAAAAGATAGAATTACATTCTTGCCAAAAGAAGATAACTGGTGGGAAACACCAGGCCCAGGCCCCTGCGGACCTGATACAGAGATATTTTACTGGAAATCAAACAATAAGCCTGCTCCAAAAATCTTCAATCCAAAAGATACTTACTGGGTTGAGATTGGAAATGATGTATTAATGCAATATGAAAAAGATAAAAATGGAAATTATAAAGAAGCAAAACAAAAAAACATTGACTTTGGTGGAGGAGTTGAAAGAACAATCTCTGTTCTTTCAGGATTAGAAGACAACTACCTCTCATCATCTTTTCTTCCAATAATAAAAGAAATAGAACATCTTTCAAATAAACCCTATAAAGGAAATGAAAGAACAATGAGAATAATCGCAGACCATATTAAAGCATCTGTATTTATTATTGCAGACGGAATTCAACCATCAAACATTGGCCAGGGTTATGTTCTTAGAAGATTAATAAGAAGAACAATAATGAATTTAAGAAAATTAGGTTTTGTTGGAACTGACTTGATTAATCCTATTGCAAAAAAAGTTTTTGAAATCTATGATGACTATGACATATTAAAGAAAAATAAAGAAAAAATATTTAATGAAATTAATAAAGAAGAAAATAAATTTGATGAAACTATTGAACAAGGCATAAGAGAATATAAAAATATCATTAAAGATAATCCTAAAGAGATTTCAGGAAAAAATGCATTCCTATTATATCAATCCTATGGTTTTCCAATAGAAATAACCGAGGAGCTTGCAAAAGAAAAAAACATAAAAATAAACCTCAAAGAATATGAACAAGAACTCACAAAACACCAAGAACTAAGCAGAACCGCAAGCGCAGGAACATTTAAATCAGGCCTTGCGGATAATTCAGAACAAACAACTCGCCTTCATACAGCAACCCATCTTCTCCACGCAGCACTAAGAAAAATATTAAATCAAGAAGTTTCACAAAAAGGTTCAAATATAAATTCAGAAAGACTAAGATTTGATTTTTCCTTTCCAAGAAAATTAACAAATGAAGAAATAAAACAAATAGAAGAACTTGTTAATCAGGCAATAAAAGATAAGCTTCCAGTAATAAAAGAAACAATGCCTCCAGAACAAGCAAAAAAATCAGGAGCACTTGGATTTTTTGAACACAAATATGGAGATATTGTTTCAGTATACACTATAAAAGATTTTTCAAAAGAAATTTGCACAGGCCCGCACATAAATAACACATCAGAATTAGGACATTTTAAAATAATCAAAGAGGAAGCATCAGCTTCAGGTGTTAGAAGAATTAAAGGAATTTTAGAATAAGGTAAAGGCTCATCTGAAATTTCTTATTTTAGTAATAAA
>CAYHLB010000082.1:0-5464 GCA_964357325.1 Candidatus Woesearchaeota archaeon | reverse complement strand
TGTCTTTATAATAGATAAAAGGAGGTTAAAATGATGGATGAATGTTGTACGCCAAAATGTAATGCAATAAAGTTGCTTGTACTCGGCTTGATTTTAATTCTTGTAACATTGTATACAGATTGGAATATTTGGGTTGTTCTTGGAGTTCTATTGATAATAAAAGCAATAGTTATGTTTTTTATGCCTAATTGTTGTTGTCAAAGTAAGGTGCCTGATAAACCTAGTAGAAAAAAATAGGTTTATTTTTTTATTTTTTTATTTTTATAATTTTGTATTTTTTATAATTTTTGATAATCATAATATATTTAAAGGGTAATTTCTTGAATATAATATGAAAATCAAAAATGATTTTCAATTATTCATCATAAGAGGTATGATTTCATAATATGAAAAGAAAAGAGGAAGCAGTTGCTTTAAGTGAAAAAAGAGCTGGAGTAATTGTTGTTGGACTTTTGCTTTTTATTGCTGTTGTGATTATTATTGGGAGTGTTGAGAGTGTGGTGGGGGAAACTTATTTTAATAAAATTAGTCCAAATACTCCTAGTACTTGGATTAATGATATTGATTGGGTTATTAATGCAATAGAAGGAACAGATAGTGTTTTTAATAAGGAATATATTTTAACTACTCTTACAAGTCAATATCATAAACCTTCTCCTCAAGATGCTGCTAAAATTTTAAGTGCAATATTAGATACTAAACCCTCTTCTTTATTTATAAATGATCCAACTATTAAAAATATCCTTACAACTTTATGGAAATCTACTGAGGCGAGTATAGCGAAAGATATTTTTGTAAACTTAGATTCGGCGAATCAAAATAAATTATTTACAAATCTTGATGCAGATAATAGGATTAAATTATGGGATCAAATGTCTTGGAAAAATTCATTTGATTTATGGAAAAGTCTTGATTCTGCAGGACAAACCAAGTTTTGGAATGAATTAAAAGAAGGAATTTATCCAGAACCTCCTTCTAGAGACGGAAGACTTCCAAGAAATTTGGATTTTTTACAAGGTGCTTTAACAGGTTATAAAATAGAAGTTCCTAGGGAAAAAATAGAAGTTCCAAATGATTTTCCTATTAAGGATTTAGTTTCATTGGTAATGAAAGATGTTTTTAATACAGGAGGTACTAGTGGTTATGATAATTTAAAAAAATTATTGGATAGAATAGATAGTTTGAGTTTGATTAAAGGGGAACATGCTGATGTTAATAAATTTTATAGAGACTTTTGGAATAAAATAGGTAATCTTGAGAATACAAAACTTTTAGAAAAGTTTTTTGAAAATAAAGATATAAAATATTTATCTAATTTTTTCAATGCTTTGAATAGCGGTACTGCTACTGATAAAACTGAAGCAAATAAGATTGCTTTGGAGTATATGAGATTTGTTTCTGCAACAAAAGGGAGACATGCAAAGGGAAAATTAGCTAGTTCTGATGGAAAAATTTCTGATGCTGATAAAATTGAAATAAAAGATGTTAAGGGACTTGAATCTGTTGATAAAATAGAGGATGGAAAATTCGTTTTAAAAAATGGAAAGAAAGTTGATCCTGTTGAAGTTCCTGTAACTGCTGATTTAATGACTTTTTCAGCACAAGGAGTAAGTTATCAAATTAGGGATGAAAAAGGATTTTATACTCTTAATGATTTTTCAACAACTGGTTTTATTGATCATTATAATAGGTTTTATAGTGTTGATGCTAACGGGGCAAGGACTTTGCTTGGAATTGCAGATACTCCTAAAATGGTTGGTTCTACAATTACTTTTGAAGATGTGAAGGATTCTAAAGGGGCAGTCTCTGGTCAAAAAGTTAGTCTTGAAAATCCAACTAGGGTTGATGGAAAGGATTGGAAGGTTTATTGGATAGGGAGTGATAATAAAGCTTATACTGTTGCTGATGGAAAAAAAACAGGAAGTGTTGTTTTTAAAAATGGAAAACCTAGTGAGACTGATTTAGGAATGATTATGATGTCAAAAGATTATTTTAAAGCAGCTAGTGATTATGCTGCTGTTGCTGATGAACAGAGAATAAAAACTCTTGCTGCTGCTTCTACTCCTACAACTCCTACTCCCCCTGTCCCTATTACTTCTGCTCCTATAACTCGTGCTCTTACTCCTACTACTGCGGCTCCTAGTACTGCGGCTCAAGATAATTCTCAGCTTCAAGGATTTGAGGATACATTAAAATTAGGAACAGGAGTTCTTTATGCTACTGGAAGTAAAATGAATCCTGAAAAGTTTACTGTTACAGAGGAGACAAAATCTTCTAGTGATGGCAAATCTGTTAGAAGTGTTTCAGCTAAAGTAGAGGAGCAGAGTGATGTTTCTCTTGTTCAATATGAAGGAGTGCATGTTGCAAGTGTTGATGTTGTCAAAGGTCAAGATGTTTATTATTTTGGTGCTGCAAATCGAGGATATCCTGATTTTAAAATTAATGGAGAGAAAATTAGTTCACCTTTTACTGGTGTTGAAGGAGAAGGAGTCACTTCAAGTGCTGAAAATCCAAGACTTATACAAGGAAGTTATGATGATGGAAGGACTTATTCTATAATTAATCCAAAGGCTCAAATAGCTGCTGGTGATGCAAATGAGCAGCAAGGTCGACAACCTGATGCAGTTCCGGATAAGCCTGATGCAGATCCGTCTCTTTCAACTACTATTACAGCTAGTAAGCCGGATATTAAATCTGGAGGAAGTATTTCGCCTCCTGCTCCTGCTGGGCCGCAACCACAAGGTAGTTTGAAAGTTACGCCTGTGCCTTCTTTAACAAATCCTCTTGATGCTATTAAGAACCCCCCTTGTACTGGGAGTGATTGTTGTGGAGATAAGAAATGTACTATGGAAGATCTAAGTAAGACTAATCCTCAATTAGTTCAAGATATTAAAAGTTTACAGTCTTCAGGTGCAGCATTGTCTGCTACAATAGATCCCTCTAAACCCATTGTTTTATATATTAGTGCTAAAAATGATAAGGGGGCTGATACTGATTGGTGTGGTCCATGTAATACTAATCATGATGGTCAGGTAATTGAAAGATTTGCTTCTCAGGGAGCAGCAAATGTTTTTAAGGTTCGAAGTGATGGGGATTTATATCCGAGATATGCCACTATTAATAGAGATGGTGAAAAGTCAGGCATTCCAGTTGCAGTTATAATAAGAAATGGAGTAATTATAGATAGAGTTATTGGTGAAACTACTCCGGAATATCTACGATCAAAATTGAACTAATCAACAAACATTTATAAATAAAAATAATATATAACAATATAAGAAAATGAAAAAGAGTGTGAAAGGAAAAAATTTTTTTAAATCAGTACACGGTAATTCGCGAACTGACTCGTTATTAAATAGAAATTTGCTTTTGTCAATGTTTAAACGCTCACAGGTAACAGTATTTGTAATTATCGCAGTTGTTCTTGTTGCTGTGGCAGGTGTTGCACTTTTTGCAACAAAGGATGCAAATAGGCCTGATGATTCTAGGTTTTTTGCGCAAGCAAATGCAAAGCCTGAACTTTTGAATGTTAGAAGTGCAATTCTTGGATGCAGGGATAATGCTGTTAAAGATTCTTTAGTTAATATTGGGGTGCAAGGAGGATATTCTGACAAACCTGCTAATGTTATTGATTTGGGATGGACATTTATTCCTTATTATTATATGGAAGGAAAATATGCTTTTCCTCAAAAGGCTTTTGTTGAAAAAGAATTTGGAAAAGAAATTGACAAGACTTTTACAAAGTGCATTAATGATTTGAGTTTTGAAGGATTTAGTATTGATAAAAAAACTTCAAAGACAAAGGCTATAATAAAAAATAAGGAAGTTGATATAAAAATTGATATGCCAATTTCAATTAAAAAAGATGATAGTGTTTTTGCATTGGAAATGAAAGATGCTCCTGTTATTGTTAATTCATCTTTGTTTGATATTATTGAGGTTGCTGGATATATTGTTGAGAGCCATAAAAATGACAGCAAGATGTTATGTGTTACTTGTGTTGCTGATATGGCTGAAGAAAGAAATTTATATGTTAATGCTTTTGATTTAATGAATAATTCAGTTTTATATGTAATTTCTGAAAATTACACAAGTGATGAACCTTATTCATATGAGTTCTTGAATAGATATCCTGCTCCTGAGGTTGCAAGGATTGCTGTTCCAAGTGTGCCAAGTGCTGCTAGAAGGGGGTAGAGGGATATTTTTGAAATTTTAAAAGAAGAAAAATTTAAAGAATATGAGCCTATCATAAGGGGTGAATTAAAATGAAAGATAAAATAAGAAAGATTATGAGTGATTTGGATTATGTAGAATTATATGCAAATAAACTAAAAAAAGACAATAGTTTATTTTTGCAGCAAAAAATGCTTATTGAAAGCCAGCTTCAAGCTAGTTCTGCTATTTTTAAAAATAGGTTTGGAGAGCATGATAATTTTAAGAAAAATGCAAGGATATATTTAAAGGAGATTGGATTGATATAAGTTTTTTTGAATAGGTGGGAAAAGAAAATGATTTTTTTAATGATGAAGATTACGCAAAAATAAGGGTTATTGAAATTTTATCTGTCCTATGTCTAAGATAAAATTTCCTGTTTTATAGGTAATGTCAATAAAATTGAGTTTGGAGAGGAATGAGTAAGTTTGGCATGAGTAGCAATAGACTTGAACAAATTTGTTAGTGTTATAAGGTGTTTTTAATGAATATTTTTTATTTTTCATAAGATTTGAATGATTTATTTATTCATTAGAATATTGGACTTAAACAGTAGATAAACATTTGCTAATTTTTTCCAGACAAAAATTAGAGATTAATGAAATTCAGTCGCGTTACCGCAGCCTAAATTTCCAATTTTTATAGATAGTGTACTTAAGTTAGGCAAGAGGGATAGGTTAGAGCTAATGGAATGTGCAGAAAATGAGGCGTATTTAGGGCTATATCATTTCCAGATGGAAATGTTCAACTACTGTCTTAATATAGAAAGCTTTATATAATAGTTCAAGCATATTTAAGTTAATTTTGTGTTATAATAGAAAGGTTTATATAATAGTTCAATCACATCTAATTATGAAAAATATAAAAATAGAAGAACTCTTGGAAAAAATAAGTGGAATGCAAACTCTAAAATCTATTATGAGATTGTTGAATGTAAATGAAAAAAGGGCAGTTTATTTAATTAGTAGGTTAAGAAAAAAAGGTTATGTTAAAACTATTCAAGAAAAGGATAATACACGGGTTTATAATATTTCAAAGAAAAATGCAATAGCAGGGGAGAGTTATTTTGAGATTATTAATGAATATGCTCCTCTTGGAATTTATCCCCTTAAGAATTATAAAATTCATGGAAGAAAGCCTTCTTTGGAAGAAACTTTGATTTTTTCTATTAAGACAAAGGATATCAGGACATTGACTGCATGTTTAGGGCTTTTTAAAAAAATTTATAATTGGAACTTTCTTTATAAGATCG
>CAYHLB010000081.1:0-5510 GCA_964357325.1 Candidatus Woesearchaeota archaeon | reverse complement strand
GAGGATATTTTTTTGGCCAACTTGAATGGGTTAAGCATAATATGACTGTTTTGATTTTTGCTATAATAATTATTTCATTAATCCCGGTTGTTGTAGAGTATCTAAAGCATAAATTTAAAAAAAATAAATCCTTTTAGTTACTACTGTAAAGTCATTCAAAAACTAAAGATTTAAATACTTGTTATTCTTGTATATTTTAACCTTGGGAGAAGAGTTCTGATGATAAAAAGTTCATTAATTGATTTTAATGAAACTATCTTATCGAAATTTAAAATTTCAGGAGAATTAATAAAATGCAAACAAAACAAATTTCAAAACCAATTTATGCACAATGCAGATTGTGTTTTAAAAAATACGATATGGTTGAGTGGGGAGTTAGTTGCCCTAGTTGTAGTAAAATAAAGTCTGATAAAACTCAAAAAAACACTAGTTAACATGAATACTGCACTTCTTGAATTCTGGGTTAAAAAAGAATTAGTTGCATTTCAAAGAAGAGAAAGCAAAAAATTAAAAAAAGGTGATATTAGACATCAAATTTTGGAAGGAATGTGTGATTGCGCTAGGACTCCTCTGGAACAACATGCAGCTTATGGGCAAATGAGGTATGTTGAATCAACTTCAAACTGGTATGCTTTTGAGCCCGGAATTTCTGATATGAGGGCTTTTTTAGATATTATTGATAGAGCTATGCCTGGCGTATTAATGGATAAATCTGATAAAAATCTTCATTATTTTAGAACTCTTGCATTTTCTCTTATGAAAGAATACTATGATACTTATCCTAAACCTAGAGAAAATGATTAAAATTTAACTCTCATAAAAATCTCCAATCTTTAGATTGGAGTATATTTGTGGAGATTTTTCTGGATCTCACAAAACCCGAACAAACTCCGCATGTCAAGAATCAAGGATTCTTGAGTACTATTGAAAATTTACATTCTCAAAGCGCTAAAAATTATGAAATAATTTTGGCGACATTCAAAACTATAAGTTTTGAAGTCTTTAGTGTGGAGTATAAAACCGAAGGTTTTGTGATGAATAAAAGATGTTTATTCTACTTTTTATTTAAAACAGTTATGCGTGTTGAGGGTAACTTGTGATAAGTCCTGTATAAGGGGCTAGTTGAGGTATATTTCTAAATCCCTCTTTAATTTCATATTCTCCTACATATAATTCAGTTGGATTTATTTCTAAAAGAACACCTTGGCGAAGAAATTGAAACATTTCAGGAATAAAAAAACCAGTTCTGCCAATTTTTCTAGGATTTGGAGTAAGTATAACTGATTTTCTGGATAATACTATTAATTTGTTTTTGCTTCCATTAACTTCTTCATTAACTTGAATACAACTATGATAATCTTCTGCATCTATTCCTTGGAGAGATTCAGTCACTCTGCCAATTACTGAAAGAAAGGCTTTTTTAACTTCACTGGAATTTGTTTCTATTAAAGCTATAAGTTCTCCATCATGTATTTCTTCTTTAAGAGTTTCTAGTATTCCTTTTGGCATAGATTTTTTAGAATTATTTTGTTTTAAAGTATTATTGTTTATGGAAATATATATTATTCTGCTTTTTTATTAGAAAATTCATTGAACTTTTTATTGCCGTGTTTTTTAACAATTGCATTGATTTGTATTGTTTTTGGAGAAATTTCTTCACCTCTTAATGTTTTTTTTAGTCTCATTCCTTTTCTTCTGTCTTTCATTCCATGGCCGAAAGTTAGTAATTTTTTATGATAGGAAGCGCCTTCTAGGCCTTTTTGACCTGGAATTCCTGAGATATCACTTGTACCTGTTATTTCAAGTTCATAGCCATGGAGTTCTTCTGAAATATCACTTCCAGGAATTGCTTCTCCAATTTTTTTACCAATAAGATTTTCGTTTTCTGATTCTAATTTTATTGTTTTTCCTTTGTCAGATACATTAATTTTAAATGGCATGTCTAAGACACCTACGGTTTCTTTTCTCGAGTTTCCATTTCTTTATTATTTTGTTGCTAAAATGAAAACTCTCGGGCGCAACTTCCCCTGACTCCGTGATATTTAATAGAATATGATAAGAAGATGGGTTTAAAAAGGTTTTTATGGGGGTTCAGTATCTCCACAAAAGGATTATTTTTGTTGAATTTGTCTAACTCATAAAGATTAATTTTACTTTCTTCCCCTCAATAGTAGGGAGAAGCAAAGATAAAATTACGTAGGGAAAAAGAGTTAGTAATTGTCTTTGCGGAGATATGGATATATGATTTTTAAGAGCAATCATCATTATTTTTTATATAAATCTTTATAATATAACTCTTTCTTTTTAGTTTTATGATGGGGTGAAATATGAACTACTCAAAAACTATAGAAAACCTTCGGTTTTAATAAGGAAAGTTTTTGAGATACAGACAATCGCTATGGCGATTCTCTGTCTGTTCGTTTTCAAAAGAAAACAAACATGGTTAAATATATTATAATTGTTGGAGGAGTTATTTCTGGAGTTGGTAAGGGTGTTGCAACTGCATCTATTGCTAGGATGATGCAGGAAAGAGGTTTTAAAGTAGGAGTTATTAAGATAGATCCTTATATTAATTGTGATGCTGGAACTTTAAGGCCTACTGAACATGGAGAGGTTTGGGTTACTGATGATGGGGGTGAAATAGATCAGGATTTAGGTAATTATGAGAGATTTTTAGGAAAGTCTTTATCAAAGTTTAATAATATTACAACAGGACAAATTTATAGAAGTTTGATTGAAAAGGAAAGAAGAGGGGATTTTTTAGGAGAAACTGTTTCATTTATTCCTCATGTTCCAAATGAAATAAAAAATAGAATCAAGAAAGTTTCTGAAGGAGAGGATATTGTTTTAATTGAAATTGGTGGGACTGTTGGAGATTATGAAAATATCCTTTTTTATTTGCAATGAAGAGTTTGGAAAATGAAATTGGGAGTGAAAATATAGCTTATATTTTAGTTACTTATCTTCCAATACCCAGCCATATTGAAGAAATGAAATCAAAACCTACTCAGCTTGCTGTTAAATTGCTTAGAGAAAATGGAGTTCAGCCTGATTTTATTCTATGCAGGGGAAAGAAAAGGCTTGATGAAATTAGAAAAAAGAAATTAGAAGTTTATGCAAATGTTAAATCTGAAAATATTATTTCAATGCCTGATGTTATTGGGCCTGGAACTGTTAATACGATTTATGTTATTCCTCTTGATTTAGAACATGAGGGACTTGGGGATAAAATTCTGAATAGGTTAAAATTAACTGAAAGAAAAAGACCTGACTGGAGTAGTTGGAAAGAGGCTGTTGATAAAATTTTAGTTCCTGAAAGAATAATAAGGGTTGCAATGGTTGGGAAATATTTAGACATTGGAGATTATCAATTAACAGATTCATATATTTCTGTTAATGAAGCAATAAAACATGCTGCTGCAAATAATAATTGCAAAGTGGAGATAGTCTGGATTGATTCTAAGGATTTTGAAAGAGATTTTATTGGTGTTGAAAAATTAAAACATTTTCATGGATTGATTGTTCCAGGTGGTTTTGGTGGAAGTGGAGTTGAAGGAAAAATTAATGCTATAAAGTATTCTCGCGAAAATAATATTCCTTATCTAGGTTTATGTTTTGGTTTACAACTTGCAGTAATTGAATTTGCTCGAAATATTTGTAATCTTCCTAATGCCCATACAACTGAAATAAATTCTTTGACGAATTATCCTGTTATCGATATATTGCCTGAACAAAAAAATGTCAATGAAAAAGGCGGTACAATGAGGCTTGGCGCATATAGGGCTTTGTTAAGGGAGGGAAGCAGAGTTGGTAATTTATATGGGGGTAATGAAGTCTATGAAGGTGGAGAGAAAGTTCCCAAACCTTTAGAAGTTTGGGAAAGACACAGGCATAGATATGAGGTTAATCCGGATTATCATAATATTTTAACTGAAAATGGTTTGATTTTTTCAGGAGTAAGTCCTGATGGCAGATTAGTTGAGTTTATTGAACTTCCAAGTCATAAATTCTTTGTTGCAACTCAGGCACATCCTGAGTTTAAAAGTAGTCTCTTAAAACCTGCTCCTTTATTTGACGGATTTGTAAAGGCGTGTTTGGAGTGAAAATAGAAAAGTTTAAATAGTTATAACTATTATAACTTTCATGATAATAAAAACTAAATTAAAAGCAATTGGCGGAAGTCTTGGAATCTGCCAAGCAATACCTAAAAGTTTTATAATTGAAAATAAACTTCGGGAAGAATCCGAGATATTAATAGAAGTAAAGGAAAATCCTCTCAAATCATTGTGGGAATCAGGATTAAAAACGAAAAGAAGTTCTCAGCAAATAAAGGATGATATGCGAAAAGAATGGAACAAATAAATAAATATTTTTTTGATACTTATGCACTCTTTGAGATATTAAATAATAATCCAAAATATCAGAAATATTTAGATGTTGATTTTGTTATTTCAACTCTTAATCTTTATGAATTTTATTATAATCTTATTAAAGAAGGAAATTCTGAAGAAGATGCAAAGGTTCAATTAAATTCTTTTATTTCTAAAGAAATAGTTATTACTGAAGAGGATATTATAAATTCTTCACATTTAAAATTAAAAAATAAAGAATTGTCTATTCCAGATTGTTTTGGATATGTTATAGCCAAGAGATTAAATATTAGATTTCTTACTGGAGATAAGGAATTTAAAACTATGGATAATGTGGAATTTGTTACTAAATGACTGGTTTTTATTTTAGTTTGTTTCATTTTTTTGCTTTAAATAATCCAAAAAGATTAAAAGTTATAACATTTTAGGATATTTATGCATAATCTTGATTTAAAATTTGAAAAACCTGAATTGAAAGATATTTGGATTGAAGTAGGACAATCTTGTGATCATAGATGTAAAAATTGTTTTCAAAACACTGAAAAAGGAATTGATAAAGATTCTGATAATTTGACTGAAAAACAGATTGTAGATATTATTAATCAAGCAATAGAAATGGGTATAACTGAAGTCGGTATTCCGGGAGCAGGAGAACCCTTTCATCCAGAAAATCAAAAGATTACATTAAAAATAATCCAAAATAATTGTCAAAAAAATATTCATACTACAATTTTTACGCATCTTGGTTTTTTTAATGAAGAATTAATAAAAAGATTAAATGAATATGGGGATAAGATAACTCTCCTTGTAAAATTCAATAGTTTTAAGCCAGAAGTTCAAGATACCTTTGATAATGCTCTAGGATATACCAAGAAGAGAGAAGAAGTATTAAAAATACTATTTAAGTATAAATTTAATGATGGAAAAAGACTAGGTTTTGTGACTTCTATAATGACTATAAATGCTGATGAAATTTTGGAAATCTTTAAGTATTGCAGAAAAAATAATATAATTGTTGATATTGATAATCTTTTACCTCGTGGAAGGGGTATTAATAGTCCATTCAACCCATCCGATAAAAAATTAAAAGAGGTGTATGAAATACTTTCAAAAATTGATAAAGAAGAATTTCATAATAAA
>CAYHLB010000080.1:0-5516 GCA_964357325.1 Candidatus Woesearchaeota archaeon | reverse complement strand
AGAGATTTCACCCTTTAATTCTTTTTCCATATTTTCTCTAACTTGTTGCTCAATTTGAAATCTTGATTTAAATCTGTTTCTGTTTGATATTGCATTATTATATATTCGGCCATACTTTTCATGAATTTGCTCTTCAAGACCGTTTGCTCTGTCTCTTTCAGAAAGATTATTTTCTCTCACAATTGATTCATCTCTTTGATGTATTGGTTTTGAATAATTTGCTACTTGTTCAATAGAAGAATGGGGTTCATCTAGATAGGATTTTTTAGATTTTATTGGATTTAGATAATTATTGTATGGTCTTTCTTGAATTCTAATAGGTATTTGACTCCAATTTTTTCCTGGAATTCCTAGAACATTATCTGATTTTTTTTCTAAACTTGGATTAGTACTTGTAATTGGAATTGTTTTTTGAGTGTATGATTGTTTTTCCTTCAGTGGATTTGGTTTAGAACTTCCAAAAATATTCCAACAAATTACTCCTCCAATAATTATTGCACCAAGTAGGCCTAGTAAACTTCCTAGGCTGATATCTGTGCTGCTTCCGCCTCCACTTCCTCCAGAGTAACCTCCACCTCTGCTTGAGTAACTTCCACTAGAACTTGGTGTGCTTTCAGATGCTGAACTATTATCAGATTTGGAACTATCACTCTTAGAACCAAATCCAAACCAACCTCCATCTGTGTCTGATTTAGTATCTGGTTTAGGATCATTTGCTCCATCATTACCATAGGTATGATATCTCTCACCACTAGAATTATATCTATGATCTACACCGTAGTCATATCCTTTGTCATAGGCACTTCCTGAACTAGCAAGACCTTTACAAAAATCATCAAAGATTCCTCCTCTTTGACCATCACGTACTCCCTGCTCATAATCTTCATCATTTCCCATTATAAATTTGGATAATTGAGGTTTTTAGCTTTTTCTTATTCTAGTTTACTTTTTTATTATTGGTGATTTTTTCATCTGAAATGAGTGGTAAACTAGATTTATATATTAAAAAGATGTTTTGCATGATATATATTACTAAATAAACTATTGAAAGGAGGTGATGTGATGAAAAGAATAATTTTTGTGGGTCTATTGTTTTTAATGTTAAATATATCTCTAATTATGTCAATCGAACTTAAGATAAATAGTCCTAATAATTTTACTAAAGTCTATAATTCTACATCTTTAAAGTTCAATCTTACTACTTCTAATCCAAATAATACTTATGATTTTTCATATACTTATGATGATAATCCCTTTGCTGTTGTTAAAATGTGCAATAGGGCTAAAGAATGTGTTAAATCAGTTAGAGTAAATCCTGGAATTAATAAAATAAATTTTAGAGTTTCAGATTCTAGTGGAATATTAAATAAGACTTCTGTTAATATTGAGATTGATACAAGTAAACCTAAAATAAATAGTTTTTCTCCTTTACCTAATAGTTTTGTTAAGAATGATAGTTTTAAAATAAATTACACAGAACTTAATATGGTTTCTATAACCCTTTATTATGGAAGAATGGATAAAATTAGAAGTTTAATAAAGAATAATACTAATTGTTTCTCTGGAAATTCTCTTATGTGTAGTTTTAACGATGTTAATCTAACTGAGTTTAATGGTGAAAAAATTAATTTTTGGTATGTTATTTCTAATAGAGCAAGTTCAATTTCAACCCAAAAACGAATTATTGATGTAGATTTAACTGTTCCTAATGTGACTAGCCTCTTGCATATATTACAACCCGGTAATAGAACTAAATTTATATTTGATATAAATGAAAAAAACTTTAAAGAAATCACTTATAAGGATATTGCTGATTGCGAGGTTAATGTAACCTCTGGTTATTTGTGTAGCAGACTTAAGGACGGAATGTGCATTGCTATAAATAAATTTTGTATGGGAAAACATAATCTCACAATTACTATTTCAGACAAGGCCGGAAATACAGCAATTAACTATGTTAATTTTACAATAATCTAAATCTTTTATTTTTTTATTTTTATTTCTACTTCTACTTTTTTATCTGTTTTAAGTGGTAAATTAGATTTATATAGAAAAATACATTAATTATATTATCCTGGATTATATTTAATATAATTGCAAGGAGGTGATAAAAAGGTGGTGATAAAAAAATTTGTAATAGTATTCTCATTATTGATTGTTATAATTATGGGAAATGTTTTTGCTTCTGATGTAATTAGAGTTCCTGTTGATTTGGATAAAGAAGCTCCGGTTCTTGTTGCATTTGATTATTCTATAATCCATAAGAAAATAACTTTTAATTTTGAAGTTGAAGAAGATAATTTCAAGGAAATATATTATAGAGATGTTGCTGAATGCAATAGAAAATATATTAAATACAATACTTTATGCAAAAGATTGTCTTCAAGTGGAAAATGTTTTGCAGTAAGAGATCTTTGTGTTGGTGAACATCATATGCAAATAACTATTGTTGACAAAGCTAAAAATATTTTTAGAACTGAAAGTTTTCATTTTTCTATTATTTAATTTTGTTTTTTTATGTGTTTTTGTTACATGTTTTCTTGATGTATGGATAATAAAACAACTTTTTGTTTTGTATAAAATAAATTAATAGGTATGAAATAAGTTGTTTTATTAAGGATGGATTTTTTTGAGCAGTTGAGTGGTAAGATATATTTATATAAGAATTTGAAATAACTTTTATTCATGATAGAAAAGAAAAGAGCTCTAAGCAGAATTATATTTCTATTTTTAATTTTAGGCGTTTTTCTTATTTCCTATGTTTCTGCAGGTGATGTTGCTTATATATACAATAGGAATTTTAACATAGATAATAATATAAAAGCACTTTTGAATGGACTTAATCTAAGTGTTGATTTGATTCAAGAGAATAAAATAGCAAGCACTAATTTTTCTAAGTATAAATTTATTTTTGTAGGTGATGAAAGATTTACAACTCCTAAAAATATTCCAATTGGAAAATATCCGACTGTTGTTGCTAATTATTATCATGGTTATGACTGGGGATTGACTGATAATGATGGTATTTCCAAACTCGGAAGAACAGATCCAATGAGTGTGAAGCTAAATAATTCTATAATTGTTCAGGTTTATAATCAGGGTGTTTTTGATTCAAGCAGTGTTGCAATTCCTTATTATTATCTTGGAAAGAATAATAAAGCCCAGGAAATGAATCAGATTGTAGGCACATATAGTGGAAATGGATATGATCTTGGAGATGTTATAAGTTATGCTAATAAAGGCACTCGTTTGGTTAATGGTAAAACAACTCTTGGAAATACTTGTTTCTTTGGAATTGTTGAAAGTGATTATTGGACTCAAGATGCAAAGAATATGTTTTTAGATTGTTTGACTTTTGTTGGAAGTGTATGTTCTAAGGATTTAGATTGCCCTGCTGATTTTCTAGGTTCTGAATATTGTACTGGAAATGGAATTTACAAAAATTTTACTGATTATAGTTGTGTGAATGGAGGGACAATACAATCAAGATGCGCTGCTACTGTCACTGTTAGTAATGTGTCAAATTGCCCTATTGGATGTTCTAATGGAAAATGCATTAATTGCTTTAATGATTCTCAATGCGGTACAAATGCTTTTGTTGATGATTTATTTTGTCAAAATAATAATGTTTTTCAAAATTATATAACTTTTACTTGTGCTAGTCCTGGAACAACAAATAGTCTTTGTAGAAATTCTACTGCTGCTTTAAATAAACTTAATTGTGCTTTAAACCAATTATGTGAAAGTGGGCAATGCTTTAATGTAACTTGCAGGAATAATACTGATTGCAATGATAATAATACAAATACAGAAGATTTTTGTTTGAAGGCTGGAACTGTTAACAGTACCTGTGAACATAAAGTTATATTATGTAATAAAAATTCTGATTGTGGAACAGATGGATTAAATGGAGCAAATTATTGCTCCAATGGAAATGTTTATCAAAATTCAAGTGTATTTACATGCAATAATCCTGGAACATCTAATTCAACTTGTTCAAGTGTTAATTCTCCTCAATTAAATCAAACTTGCAGTGAAACTCAAACTTGCTTTAATGGCAAGTGCCTAAATGTTCTTTGTAAGAATGATGAAGATTGCGGACAAAACATGCTGTTAAATCAATTATTCTGCCAAAACGATAATTTATTTGATAAATATATAACTTTTAAATGTAATAATCCTGGAACAGGAGTTAGTTCTTGTTCAAATGCAACTGAAAATAAAATTGTTCAGGATTGTGCTGATAAGTGCTTTAATAATCAATGTGTAAATATCACTTGCTATAATGATGCTCAATGCAATGATAATAATGCTAATACAGAGGATAAATGCCTGAATCCTGGAACTCAACAAAGCAAATGCGACCATAGAGTGATTTATTGTTCTAAAAATTCTGATTGTGGTGCAAATGGATTCAATGGAAATAAACTTTGTATGAATGGAAATTCTTTTGAAGAATTTGTAACTTGGACATGTAATTTTGCAGGAACTAGCCAATCAGTTTGTTCAGCTTCTAAAAATCCTATATTATCAAAATATTGCGAGTTTCAATGTGTTGGGGGAGAATGTTTATCTTGCTTTAATGATTTAAGCTGTGGAAATAGTGCTTTTACTGGAGATAAATATTGTATTAATAATGCTGTTTATCAAGACTTTCAACAATTTTCATGTACTAATCCCGGAACTAGTTCAAGCACTTGTGCTTCATCTTTATCACCTAAATTAGTTCAAAATTGTGCTGGTGTTTGTTTTAAAGGGCAGTGTAAAGGAGTTGCTTGCAATAGTGACTTAAGTTGTGATGATGCAAATGTTATGACAAAAGACCAATGTAATAATCAAGGTACACAATCCTCCTATTGCAGTCATACTCAAATAAATTGTAATGGAAATTCAGATTGCGGTATAAATGGGTATTTTGGAAGTGAATTTTGCGTTGGTGATAGTGTTTTTAAGAATTTCCAAAATTCTAAATGTATGAATCCTGGAACAAGCAACAGCTATTGCGCTGTATCTGTTATGTCAAATTTACTCAATGGTTGCGGAGAAGGTTATTGTGAAAGCTGGCAATCAAATTACTGTAAGAATGGAAATGTGTATCATAAAAGAACATGCAATAATAAAGCTTGTGCAAATGGGCAATGTATAACAACTAATTCTGTTGATGAAGAGTTTGTTCAAATATGTAGTTATGGTTGTTCAAATGGTGCTTGTGTAGATGTTAAATGTAATTCAAATTCACAATGCAATGATAATAATCCTAATACTGAAGATAAATGCCTGAATCCTGGAACAGGTTCAAGTTCTTGTCAGCATAATTTTATAACTTGCAATTCAAATTCACAATGTGGTGAAAATGGATTAGTTGGAGATTTATTCTGTAGCAATAATGGACTTTATCAAAATTATAGAATATATACTTGTAATAATATTGGAACAACAAATAGTTATTGTTCAAGTGTTTTAGATCCTTCATTAAGGCAAAGCTGTGGACAAGGACAATCATGTGCAAGTGGAAC
>CAYHLB010000079.1:3870-5521 GCA_964357325.1 Candidatus Woesearchaeota archaeon | reverse complement strand
ATAATTGAGGTTCCAAAAAGCAAATTTCAAAAGGTTTAAAATGCTCAACTACTGTATAAGTTTTTAGGAAAGCAAAAAATAATTAAAACAAATTTTTTCCTTTATAAAAAACTAACTACAAAACCTTAAATATTTAACCAACTTAAATACTTCATGAAAAAGAGACCCTTAAAAATATCTGGAGCCTTCCTAACAATCCTCGGTGCTTTTCTTCTTATTATTCAGCCAATAAATTTAATCACTGGAGCAGTTATAGACAGTTCAACAAGTATTTCAGTTATAGATTTTATAATTGGATTATCAATGATGATAGTTGGAATAATATTATATTCCACAGCAACAGTTGAGGAAAGAGTTACACAAAATATAATCTACAGCGATAGGTTCAGAAGAGAAATAAAAAGAGTTGACCCTAGAATTCTAAGAAGAGCAATAGAAAAAATAGGAAAAGGATTAGCTGATGAAAAACATCTCCATGAATACGCAGGAGGAGGATATCAAATAAGAACAGATAAAGGTGGAAGAATCCATTATAAAAGAACTTATTCCGGAGAAATAATATTAACTGACTATGTTCCTTCTTCAGAACATAGATGAATTAAATATCTATAAAATAATCTGCATCATTAGTTCAGTGGTAGAATGGAAGCTTCCCAAGTTTCAGACATGAGTTCGATTCCCATATGTTGCATAAATTTTTCTACTTAATCGCCCTAACCCTCTTTGTATTAAGAGCAGACTTAATTAACATTCTAGTAGACCCTAAAATTCCTTCTCCCTCTTTAAATCTAACATATGCTCCCAAAGCATTAGGGTCTTCAGAACATTTTTGAAACTTTTCCAATGAACCAATTGCCCCATAAATAGTTGGAAAATTTAATTTTCCAAATGAAACAGGATACTGAGTAGAAATTATATCATATCCAAGTATTGGAGAAACTATTGGAAATGTTATTCCAATAGGCCCTAAATGTCCAAGAAGCATATGATAGCTTCTAGAAAAATTATTTCCAGTTTCAGAGTTAAGAGTATGGATATCATCAAGTCTATTTCCATAAAAAGAATCAAAATAAACATTAGAAATATTTCGTTTAGATAACTCGCCAAATAAAGTCCTAAGGGTATCAAGTGAAGTAATTAATTTAGGTTCAATACATAAAACTAATTTTTCATTAGGCTGTCTAGATTTAAATTCCTGATAATTATCAAGAACAGAAGATAAACTTGTTGCAAGATTATCTCCCCTAAGTCTTCTAAATCTATCTAAACTAAGTCTAGTAAAGCTTTGATGAGTAAATACCGGTTCACCTGTCTCTTCAACTTGTATAAGGTCTCCTTCAAGGCAAGTCACTACCCTTCGTCTCACTTCTCCATTACCATTAATAACTCTTTCTAAACTTCTCCCATTTTCAACTAATTCTTCAATAGAATAACCATTAGAATTAAGATAGCCATGTCTGATAAGTAAAAATTCTTTTTGAGGGTCTATAATATTTGCCATAATCCTTAATACTTTTTTTATTTAAAAATCTTCCTATCTTAACTATCTAAGAGTAGTTACATTAACTAAAATTTCTAACAAACCTTTAAATAATAGTATATACTAAATATATACATAATAAAACAAAGATTTATAAATATGTATATACAA
>CAYHLB010000079.1:0-3770 GCA_964357325.1 Candidatus Woesearchaeota archaeon | reverse complement strand
GTATATACTAAATATATACATAATAAAACAAAGATTTATAAATATGTATATACAAAATATATACATCTAAAATGTCCAAAAGAAAATTCGATGTAAAATTAAGAAAAGTTGGAAATTCCTTTGTAGTCACAATTCCAAAAGACACAATTGATAGATTTAATTTAAAAGAAAATGACTATCTTGCAATAGAACTCGATCCTTCTGAAGTAAAATCAAAGGAGAAAAAACATGTTCAAGAATAATCATTTTCCAACCCTAGTATTTCTAGGCGTAATAATAACCCTCCTGTTATTAACTTTCAATCTAATGGACATAATGCAGAAATCAAGTAAATCAACAGGCTATGCAATTTCAGAAAAATCAGAAAATACTTTTAAAAATATTAATCTCCAATCATTCATAAAAGAAAAAATATCAAATCCAGAAACACCCTATTATATTTATAATGGACTGATTATTTTCTTATTTATAATTATATCTGCAATACTAATAAGATTTATATATAAAATAAAAATATAGGGCTATATGAAAAAAGAGGAAACTGAAAAAAACCTAAAAGAAAAATCTAGAAATTTAAGCATAAAAGGGGGAATTTTTGCAACAATAAAAGATTCAATAGCTGGAAATTTCATTGCACCATTTGCAATAGCACTCAATTCTAGCAATGCAATGATTGCAATGCTTTCCTCAATACCAGGTCTTCTTGGCCCAATAAGCCAATGGCAAAGTTCAGATTTAATTGAAAATCATACAAGAAAAAAAATTGTTCTTACTGCAGTATTATTTGAAATACTCGCCTGGATACCTCTAATACTTATTGCTGGTTTATTTTATTTTAATATCCTAACCAATCTTCTTCCATTAATGATTCTAATTTTCTTTTCAATATATGTAATATGTTCAAATGCATCAGCACCTGCATGGTTTTCCTGGATAGGAGATATTGTTGATGAAGAAAACAGAGGAAAATGGTTTGCAAAAAGAACATTTATATTAGGAAGCGTTTCATTAATATGTGCAATATTAAGTGCAATACTTCTAGATTTTCTTAAAAATAATAATCAGCTCATATTTGGATTCTTTATTTTATTTGCAGTAGCAATGGTTTCAAGAATATTTTCAAGATATTATTTAAGCAAACAATATGAACCAAAAATAATAATTGAAAAAGAAAATTATTTTAGTTTCTTTCAATTTATTTCAAAAGCTCCTTTTAATAATTTTGGAAGATTCACAATCTATAGGGCTTTATTAAACTGTGTAACATCAATAGCAGGACCATTTTTCACAATATATATGCTAAGAGAACTTCAATTCTCCTACATAACATACATCATAATAATTTCAGCTGCAACCCTATTTTCATTAATTGTAATAAAAGCATGGGGCAGATTTTCAGATAAATATGGAAACTATGAAATTTTTAGAATAACATTAATTATAATTGCACTATGCCCTATAACTTGGATATTTTCCAAATCCCCAATATACTTAATATTTGTTCCACAACTACTTAGTGGAATTGGTTGGGGAGGATTTAATCTTGCTTGCTCTAACTATGTATTTGACTGTGTAACCCCACAAAAAAGATGTCTTGCTTTTTCCTACTATGAATTATTAAATGGAATTGGAATATTCATAGGTTCAGCAATAGGAGCAATCTTAATTGAAAATATAAAAACCCCTCTTCTAAACCCAATTTTAATAATATTCATAATCTCAGGTGTATTGAGATTAGTAGTCGGAATAATAATGCTTCCAAAAATAAAAGAAGTTAAAGAAAAAGCAAAATTTTCAACAAGAAAAGAAATAAAAATAATAACCAGAAAAATAGAATATCCTTTAATAAAAGATTTTCATTATTTTAAAACACATTTAATGAATCCTTTTTTCTTTTCAATGCATAAATAAGAAAGAAAAGGTTTAATTCTAAGTATTAATGCCGCCAGCAGTTACTTAATCTCTTATTGATTAATTTCCTTCCTCACTTCCTTTGTATATTTTGCAGCAAAATGCAATGGCTCAGGCCTTTTATGAGGGGGCCTTATCAAGAGTTTACTTAAATCAAAGGCAGTTTCAATGCTTATTAAATTTACAGGACTTATATAAAGAGGATTGCTTCCTTCTTTGCTAAGTAAAATTCTGCCAACCTTCTTTCCATTTCTAAAAAGAACATCTCCCTTTACTCCACAATCAGAATTAGAGTTTGAAACACCTATAGTAGGAACTCCAAGAGCAAGGCCTAAATGACTTGCAAGACCCAACCTTGAGTTAAGAATGCCATTTGCAGGAACAAAAATAACATCTGGTTTTTCATTCAATTTATCAAAGGCTGCAACCATTGCAGGCATCTCCCTATAATTTCTAAATCCCGGAATATAAGGAAACTTAACCTTTTCCACAACATAAGCCCTATCAACAATCTCCATCTCCCTATTGCATACAATAATGCATGAAAGCAACTTATTTCCAAAAAAAGTATTATCCACAGCTCCAAAAGTATCTGCTAATTTAAAATCAATCTTATCCTTTATTTCCAAACCCTTGGCTAATTTTACCTGCTCTTGTTTTAATTTATCTAAATCAAGATTATATTTTTTAGCTAATTCAATTATTTTAAGGTTATCTTTTTCTTCCATACTAAAGGATTATCGATTAATTAGGTAAATATCCTAAAACTCTATTTTTTAAAAACCTTTCTTAAGAACAATAAAAAGAATGATAACTTATTATATTCATAGTTATTAAACTTAATCACCCTTCTATTTCACATTATAAACATTAATAATAAACTAATCAGCATTCACAACCCTTATAAACTATCCAATGAATATAAAACTATATAAACAAAACAACCATTAAAATAATATGTTCAAAAAGAAATGTTCTAAATGTGATAGTAAGGTAGGTAAAAACTATGATTTTTGCCCATATTGCGGCAATAATTTTAAAACCAATAATCTTAAAGAAAACTATGGTTTTCTAGGAAAAAATGACAATCTAGACACTCTATCTTTTGAAGAAATGGATGAAACATTTATGGATAGAATTCTTGAAAATGCAATGAAAATAGCAGAAAAAATGATTGAAAAACAAATTTCACAGCAAGAAAAACTACTCCCTCCTCAAAAAATATCAATACCAAAACAAGGAAATTTAGAAATTCAATTTTTTGTAAATGGTAAACGAGTCTCTCCGCAAAATTCAGAGCAGAATACAGAAATAATCCCTCAATCCACAAACAAAATAACAAAAGAAAAAGCAGAAAAATTTTCAAAATATCCAAAAAAAGAACCACTCTCCAAAGTAAGGAGATTTTCTGGAAAAGTTATATATGAAATGCAAATGCCTGAAGTTAAAAAAATAGAAGACATATTCATAAATCAATTTGAGAATTCCATTGAAATAAAAGCACTTGGAAAAGACAAAGTGTATTCAAAAACACTCAACATTAATCTTCCAATTCTAGGATATAAATTAGAAGAAGGTAATCTTATTCTTGAATTAAAGGCATAAAGTTCTTTAGTGAGAACTTACCTTTTTGAAGTAAAAATGAAACTTAATCTGATTACATCTAGTTTAAGTTTCTAAAGTTTATAGTTATTGTATATAATAAGTAAAAGGGTATAGCTTAACTGATAGATTGTGTAATTAATATATTATTGAATTATTAATAATTCTTTAGAAAAGTAAGTAGATAATTTCTTTATATATATCGTATTTGTAAACCTCTTTTTCCAAAGTTAGGGTGATTCCTCACCTTATTATTG
>CAYHLB010000078.1:3791-5572 GCA_964357325.1 Candidatus Woesearchaeota archaeon | reverse complement strand
TAAAACAGAAATAAATGTAGGTTTTGAATTTCCACTTATAGTTCTTGTTTCAGTGCTATTAGAGTTTCCAGCTAAATCAGTAATAGTAACATTGTAAGTATAAATTTGTTTTTCAATAAGCCCTGTTTGAGTTAAATTAAACATCCAATATCCTGTGCTTAAGTTAGTAAGAGCAGAAGAAGATGTATTGTAAATTGTTGCAGTTCCATTCCAATTATAAGTTATATTAGCTAAATTAATTTCAAATATTGAAACATTTATGTTAAATCCATCTTGTTTTCCTGAATTATTTGAAGGCGTAGGATTTGTAAAATTTATCTGCGGATAATTTGTATCGA
The DNA here is from genome assembly GCA_964357325.1 of Candidatus Woesearchaeota archaeon. Lineage (GTDB taxonomy): Archaea > Nanobdellota > Nanobdellia > Pacearchaeales > GW2011-AR1 > ARS1285. The sequence continues at coordinate 5,234 of CAYHLB010000078.1, read as the reverse complement.
TTGTGATAGTTCTATTTTGAGTGTTGAATAAATTACTTGAAGTGTCAAATACTTTCCAAAACCAATTATAAATACCTTCTATAATATTTATAACAATTCCCGAAACAGAAATTAAGGGGTTTCCAGAAAAGCTAATATTCGTAGAATTATACAAGCTAGTTTGATTATAGATATATATTGTTGCATTTTTGAGACCAATATCATCACTAAAATTAGCTGAAAAATTTATTGATATATTAGGAGAGTAAGTATTATTTGAAGGAATTATTATAGTTACATTAGGAGACAAATCCCATCCATTATTATTTCCTGAACTAATACTGTAACTTGTTTTTTACCATTTTTAGATGTATTAACATTAAGTTAATAGTTATTAACTAAAGATTAATAGGATATTTAAATTTATTCCTCTGCTTGTTAATGCCCAGCTTGTTGCATTTCCCCATTTTCCATTATTAGCACCAACCCAGTATAATGTTGCTGCTGAAATTGTGTTTATTGATTGAAACAAAATTAATAAAAATAATTCCTAATAAAATCCCAATTATTAATCCAAATACTTTCATCTCTTTTATTTTATTCTCCATTTTCACCTATTTTTATATTTTTATATTTTGTCCATGAAATTGTTTAAATAATTTTCTAACATCTAGCTCCCTAGGAATGCATTTGTACCAGTATATATAAGAAGTGCAATAACTAACAGTATAAATGAATGTTTAAGCCCATCTTTTATTTTTCCTTCAGACAATTTTCCAATTACAAGTCCTGCAAAAAATCCTTGTATAATAAGTAACCATAAAAAAGGTCTTGCCAATTGTTCAGGAGTTGCCTTTTCACCTCCACTTCAAAATCCAAGTCCCATAGCTACCCCTCCAGAGTCTACGCCACTCATTCCAGAACCAAGCCCAGCAGCAATAGGTAAAATTTTATACTGCATAATAAGCATTATCACAATGAAAATAAGGAATATAATATACCCTTGAACAACTAAAGTGTACATTGAAGCTGTCCTTTCTTTTCTTAATCTTTCAACTTGGGAAACAGAAAAAGCAACAGACTCTAAAATATCTTCTATATCTCCGCCTGCTTTTTCAGATTCACTTATAATCCCAACAGCTCTTGAAATAGTTTGACTATCAACATCTCTTGCAAATGTATCTAATGCTGCCTGTAATGGAATTCCAAGAGATATTTGGTTTGCTAATTTATTTATATATGGATTAAGAGCCCCATAATCTTTGGTTCGAATATTCAATATACTCTTACTTATAGGGGTCCCAGCCTTGACACTTTCAACCAAATTTCTTGAAAATTCTAAGAACATTTCATCCTTTTCTTTAGTAAGTCCAGATTCAATAATCAGTGAAACAAAAAAGGCAAGCCACCAATAACAAACGCAATTCCTAATCAAAAATAAAGTAAATCAGAACCCCATAAGAA
>CAYHLB010000078.1:0-3781 GCA_964357325.1 Candidatus Woesearchaeota archaeon | reverse complement strand
AAGAAAATAAATGAAAGTACAACTATGATTAATGCAACCACTATGCCTATTATTTGAGATTTATTTATATTTAATTTTTTCATTATATCACTGGTTGTTTAAGTTTTAGGAAGACTATGAATCCTGTATTAAGCAGGACAATTCCAAGTATCATAAGTATGCTTAATTGATTAATGCCTAAACCAACAAATGTGTTTAAGAGTCCTGTGCTTCCAATTATAACAAAAAGCATTAAAAATATCATAGGAGCTGCAATTCCTATGCTTATATAAATATCCATAAATGTCTCTGAAGTTTTTGTATATTTCTCTCTCTCCAATCTATAATCAAATAATAATGTTTCAGAATGTTTTGTTAAGAATTGATCTTGATTTCCACCAGAAGTCATTGTAGTTGCAAGTCCATCTAACAACTCTTTTAGTTTTTGTGAAGGTGAAGTTTTTGCAACACTTCGTAGAGCACTAACCAAATCCTTTCCCTGAAAATTAATAAGATTAACTAATTTAACAAATTCTCGGTTAGTATATTTATACTCTTGACTTCTTATAATTATTTTAAATAGCACCATAAGCTCTACACCAGAAGTTGCAATTGCTGACATATGTATTGCAACAAAAGGAAGTTCTTGATCTATTTTATAGCCAAGGCTCCTTGCTTCTCCAGAAGGATAGATATACATAAAAATTCCAGTTAAAACAGGCAGTGCTAGAATTATCCAACAATTACTAATGGCCCTGAGTAAAAAATTAGTATTTTCAGGAAGAGGGGATAAAAATGGAAATAAAAGGCTAACATTAAAGAATAAAACAACAATAAAAATAAAAATAGATATTCCAAACATCCATAGGCAAGTAAACAATATCATGGAAACATAGGTATTTATAACAAAAGGAGAATTCATTTTTCTCAAATCAAGATTCAGTTTATCAAAATATCCTTTTTCAATAAGATTATTTGAAAGATTTCTAAAAAATAGATTGGAAAGTTTAGCATATCCACTGGGTTTTCCAAAAGTAGCCATTGGTTTTTCAACACTGAAGTTTTTTTTAAGTTGATTTATAGAAAGATTGCTTTTGCTTATATTTTCTAAAAAATCTTGCTTGTCCCCATCAGAGATTATCAAAGAAATTTTTCTTGCCTTATCTTGGGCATCATATGATACCTGGACCAATTGATTAGTTGTCTGATTTTTAATAGTATAATCAGTGGTATTCAATTTTTTGTAAAGTCCAATATTCTCTATAATGTTTGGGAGAGAATTATTAAGTATTTTAACTTGATTACTAAGGGAAATAATTGATTCTTCTAAAAGTCTTTTTTCTTCACTACTTACCTGAAGGCCATTTGATGCCTCCATTGCCCTAATCTGATTTAATTGATTTGTGAATACATAAATCTCTCTAACAATCTCCTTCATCTGCTCTAAATTTCCATACAATGCATCAATATTCATTGTATAACTCTTGAGATTTTATTTTGTATGTCTAAAATCTCTATTTTTGCTTTTTTAAAAGTTTCAGCATCATTTTCATTATAGGACTTTTCTAAACTTTTAGCTACAATATTCATATTATCCAAAAGCTGAGCCAATAACTGAAGATGTGATAAATCTATCATTTTGCAAAAATATATACCTCATTTTATAATTTGTCTATGAAAAATAAGTTTATTAAGTTTATGATGGGCTTATTCCAAATGCATCTAGAACATCTTTAGGATTTTTATGATATTCATTAATAATCCTCTGAACCTGGTTATAATCATTTACATTTTTCTTTTGAAGTTCATATAAAAGTTTAGCTCTGTTTTTATATTCATTGTTAAGCTCTTCAATAGTTAACCCATATTTTTTACCAATCTTTTCAAAAACATAACTGTTTTTCTTAAAGTAAAACCCATCATCTCTTGGATTCCAAACAAATAAAGTATTAGTTTTAGTATCACCATTTCTTTCAACATTTATTATTTCAACAACTTCCTTTAACTTTCTAGTTTCCTGTTTTTCAAATACAGCATGAGTCATGATTGCAACACAATCCAAGGTATTTATAAGAGTAGGCGAAAGTTCAATTGGAGGAGTTTCTAATCTTTTAGTCAATGTTGAAACAGAATCTGCATGAATTGTGCTTATTGAAGAATGTCCTGATGCCATCCCCTGAAACAATACAAATGCTTCTTTGCCTCTAACCTCTCCAACAATCACATAATCAGGATTCTGCCTGAATGAACTTTTTAATAAACTAAATAAATCTACTTCTCCGGTTTTTCCTTCTCCAAGAGAAGTTCTAGCAACACTTGGAAGCCAGTTTTCTCTTGGAAAATTTAATTCCCTAGTATCTTCAATTGAAACAACTCTTGCTTCAGGAGGAATAAAAAAAGCAATAGCATTTAATAAAGTAGTCTTTCCTGATGCAGTTCCTCCTGAAATTAAAATATTAGATTTATATTCAAGCAATAACCAAAAATAAGCCAGCATTTCAGGACAGACAGTTCCTTTTAATAATAATTGAATAGGATTCCAGGGAATTTTTGTAAACTTTCTAATTGTAAATGTCGGACATCTGCTGCTAATATCTTGAGTATATGTTGCATTAATTCTAGAACCATCTGGTAAACTTCCATCTAATAAAGGATTTGCATAAGAAATATGTTTTCCGCATCTTTGAGCTAATTTTTCTACAAAACCAGCTAATTTATCAATTGAATTATACTGGATATTTGTTTTCATGTTTCTATAGGCCCTGTGTATAATATACAAAGGAGTGTCTGTTCCATTGCATTCAATGTCCTCAATAAAATAATCTCTCATCATAGCTTCAATTTCATTTAAACCAACAAAATCTCTAAATAAATAATAAAATATTTTTTTATAGCTCTGCTCACTTAATCTAAGGGCAAGCTCTTCAATTAACAGCCTGGATGTTTTATCAATATAATCTATCTTAGATTCAACATCTTTCTGTACCAAGATATTTATATTAACCATTTCTCCAAGGCTTGTTTCAAGAGCCTGAAGTAAGCCTCTTTCTTCAGCATTAAGAATAGGTTCTTCAACAGCATATATTAATTCTCCATCATTTGGATCCCAATATATATGGACACTAACATAGGGTTCTATAAGTGTATATCTAACATTTATTTTCGTCCTGTCTTCAAATTTAGGCAAAGCAGGAATATTTGGATTTAAATTAATTTGAATTCTGTCCATTTTTCTCTTTTTTATAATAAATAAAGAACAAAAGACTATTTAAAACTTATATCAGATAGTTAGGTCTACAACATATCTGCCTAGAGAGTCTATTACAGCATTATTATAAATTTTAATATTATAAGGGCTAGGTGCTGCCTGAAGAGTTTTAACAACATCGTTTGAATTAAATGTAATATTAGTATTTGAACTCAAATCTATTGACATAATTACATTGAATCGATTACCATATTTTTCTGTTTTTATGATTATATTACCCTCCTTTATTGTCTCACCAACCTGACTGAATTCCAGCCGTGTATTTTCTAAAGTATATGAAATAATATCATTCTCACAACCAATTTCAATTTTTCCCTTAGAAAGAAATAAATTATAAATTCTAGTGCTAGAAGGAGCTTCCCTTGTTTCAGTTATCTTTTGATCAAGAAGATTTAGAGCAACAATTGTTTGCTTAACAGTTTCCCTATCTTTTATTTTCTCAATTTGAGGAAGAGCAACTGATAATACAACAGCAATCAATGTTAATCCAATTAAAGTATAGATTGATGTTTCAACCCAGACCTGCGAGCGTTT
>CAYHLB010000077.1:0-5581 GCA_964357325.1 Candidatus Woesearchaeota archaeon | reverse complement strand
TATTTTTTTAATCAGCTTAGTTACTTCATTTATAGCTGGATTGATTAATATTTTGATTAATCCTTCAATACTTAATTCTGCTTCAGATTATTTTAACTTTGTTCAATATGTTAATGATATTGTCTCTTTGATTGCTTCGTTTATTGGAAATATGGTTGGAATACCCCTTTTGCTTCTTTTTTTAAAAAATTTTTATTTAGATAGGAAAAAGTAGATTATGGAAAATTCTAATTTATTTAGACTTAAAAATAAAAACCTTAGAAAATTAATTATTCTTGTTTTGTTTCTTTGTATTATTACTGTGGCTGTTGTTTGGAGCAATCAAACATTTTGGAAAACTAGTTCTGTTGATTGCACTTATCTTGATCCTATAATTACGGATATTCTCGCATTTATTGCTGCTATATTTTTAATTGTAGAAGGATTTTGGAGAATCTTGGAAAATCCTAATGCTTTGTTAAAGAGACAGGCAACAAGGATTATAAGAATTTTATTTGGCTGTGCAATTATAACTATTCATATTTTGCAGGCTATGCATAAATGATTGAATTATATATTTTAGTTAGCTATAATGTTTAAAAGATAATTCTTATTTTTTATATAATGGTTTGCATTACTCATGGTGTTTTAGAAGAAGATAATGAAGTTGAGTATGAAAGAACAGTAGGTTATCTTGTTTATGGTGTTGAGGTTGAAGAAGATTGTTTATGCGATGCTGGGATTAAACCTAATTCAGATTATAGGGTTATTTTGGTTGGTGAAGGGGCTCTTGATAAATTAGTCAGGGAAACTTTGGAAGAGAGACTTCATTTGCCTAATGATGGGGAAGAGATTATGGAATTAATGGGCTTGGAGATTATTCTGATTTATTTTATGAGCTAGATAAAGATAATTTTCTTGTTTGTGGAAGAGAAGTTGATATTGGGATAATTGAGTATGAGTTACCCGAAGGAGTTATTCCTGTTGAAATTAGTGAAGCTCAATCTGTTTATATTGCACAATATAGAATTGCGATGGTATTTGAGAAAAGAGAAGAAGAATTAGAAAGAATGTGTAGGAAAATTGGAAGAAGCAAGGACTGAATTATTTTTTTAATTACTTATTACAATGAATTCTGTCTTTTATTTATGGTTCTTCTCTTATTTTAGGGAGATTTTGCCTGTCTAAAGTCCAAGGTAAAATCTCTTTTTACTTTATTAGTGCCAATAAATCAGTTAAAGGGAACAGGCAGATATTAAAGAAGTTCAAGAGATTAAATTGCACATTTTTTCTAAAAAACAACTTTACTTAAAAATCACCGAGTTTTAATAAGGTAAATTTTGTTATACTTAAGTTATGGGTCAGTAATTATACTCTCTCAATAATTAATTATAGTTGATATTTTTAAAATTCAAATAATTTCATTTGCTTTTTTCCATCTAAAAGTTCTTTTGTATTTATGTTGAAAACTTCAAAGATGTTTTCAACTGCTGGGAGAATCTGATTGTTTAAATAATATCCAATATCATATTCTCCTTTTTCATCAGGAAGCTTTGCTCTTTCTCTGACAAGTGCTTTTGTTTTTCCTGTTTTTGTTTTTTGTTTTTCACTTGGTTCGCTTATGTAGTATTGGATTAACATGCCTATGTCAACAGGTATGTTGTTTTCTTTCATTTTTTTTGCTATTGTTACATGGGGAGATTCTGATTTATATTCTTCTATTGGTTTTTTTAATTGTGTTTTTATAAGCAATTCATTTAATCCTATTTTTCTTTCTTTTAATTTTTTAATTATGGTTTTTACATATTCAAGTGCATTATCTTTTGTTCCTTCTTCTAAAATGTATTTTAATACTTTATTTTGAGTTTCTCTTGCAAGGCCGCACCAATCTCTCCTGACTGTTTCAAAGCCTCTTATTTTTAATTTGTTTTTTTCATCTATTAGTGCATATTTCTTTTTTGCTCCAAAATCTCCTGTTCTTTTTGTAACCCATATTCCTCTTTTATAGAAGTCTTCTAAATCAAGTTCCATTATTCCTGGAAGGGTTTTATTGATTTGTTCTAGTAATTCAAGAGTTTCTTTTTTTGTGTGATTGTTCAATTTAAAACTTATAGAATCTGTGTCGCTGTAGATAACTGTGTATCCTTTTTTATTTATTTCATCTATTGTTTTTTTTGTAAAGTCTCTTGAAATTCCAGTCGCGCTCGCAGAGGCTTCTGGACAATAGTATCTTGCTCCGAAAAATCCCTGATAGCCATAGGAAGCATTTGCCAGGAGCTTGAATGCATTTGACCTTGCCTTTGTAATTGGATTTGGATTTTTATTGTATTCTTGTTTGTACTGCTTTCTTTTTTCTATTATCTCTTTTAGCATTTCTGAAAAAAATCCAGATTTTTTTGTGAAATAAAATTTCTTTCCAGAGACATTTACCTCTAGGAAATTTTTTTCTTTAGGTTTCTTGTTTCCTAGGAAAGTTGATTTTGATAGATTAAATGTTACTATTATTGATGGCCAGTAGGATGTGAAATCAAAGAAACAAATATTTTCATATAATCCTGGTTTTGGCTGAAAGACAAATGCTCCTTCATATTTTTCTCTTTCAATTCTTTCACCTATTTCTTCATTTAATGGACGTTTTTCAATTATTTCATTGAATTTTTCTAAATTGTGAATTATGTAGTTTTCAACATGAGCTGACATTCCATCTCTTGAAATATCAAATAAGGGTTCTTGAATTATTCTTGAAAATTCTTGCATATCTGGCCAGACTTTTTCTAGAAGCTTATAGGTAAGAATTGAATCTTGAAGATTATATTCAAAAAAGTTTTCCCATTCATTTTGTTTTATTTTTGAAGAATGTTTGAATTCCCAATCACTTTTTCTCTCTCCAAGAAGTTCTTGGCTTATGTCATTTAGTGAAAGTGTTTCTGAATTTAGATATTGGGAGTAATTGGTTTTAATAAATTTAAGCATATCTACGTGAACTATTCCTTTTATTTTTCCAACTAACATTCTTCCTCTTGAAAATATTGGTTGAGTATTGTCTATTCCAAGTGCTAGTTTAATGTGGTTTTTTTCAGCTCTTGCTCTTAAATAAGGAAGGTCGAATTCATCTGAGAAGTAGCCTGTTAGAATATCTGGATTATATGATTTAATGTATTTTACAAATGCTTCTAGCATGTCAGCTTCATTTTTGTAGTGTTCTACAAACTTATGGCTAGAATCTTTTGATTTGCAGGTTAGGACTTTTTGGAAATTTTCTCCAACCAGGCTTATCATTACGATTTCTCCTTTTCCTATTTCAAATTCATCTGCTTCAATGTCATAGGCAAGAACTTTTGGTTTGAATTCTATTTTATCAATTGGTTTTATTTTTTCTACTTTTAAGCATAAATCTACATTTAGAATTTGATCTATGCCTCCAAATTCAGGGCTATTGTTTAAAATTTCTCCTTCTATCTCATACCAGAGAAGAGGTTTTAATTTTCTTTCAAGTATGTATTTTGTTGTAAAAGCAAGGTCATATTCTCTTCTTTTATCAATTTCCTTAAAATCCATTTGATCTGCAATTGCATGACAGTCTTTTAGATTTGTTACAAATATTTTTATAGCCTTTACCTCTTTTCCTAGATAATTTTTTTTATGAAGTTCTGTCCTTATTACTCGAGAAGTCCTGTTTTCTTTTTCTACTTTTAGAGCTTCTATTTTTTTCCTTATTTTTTCTATTTCTATCTCTGTTACTTTATTATGAAGTATGGCGTAGAAAGATACATCGCATGTATCTATTATTGTTACTTTTTTTCCTTTGTCATCTCTGCCTGTTATTTTTGCATAGTTCTTTCCATTAAAGTCAAAATAATCATAGTCAATGGGAATAAAGTTAATTGTTTTCATAAATAATTAACAGATAATTATTATTAAAAGGTGTTGGTTTTAGTTAATCTATTAATTTTAGAATTATAGTCAATTTAAATAATTATTTTACTTTAGAATTTAAATTGTCTAATAACCCCTTTAGGACTAATTAAGGTAATTCAATTCACCTAAAAGTGTATAATGATAAAATATCCTGACTTTGTCTAAGGTTATTTTATCTAAGAAATTGTTGATAATATTATAAATTTGTGATGAGTATATGGTGATCAAAGTAGGTAGGGAATAATTTAAATCTAATGTTTAGTTTATACATTTATTTAAAAATAAATAAAAGCTTATATTTTTATGAGTCAAAGATTAGAAGAAAAGCCTTTGGTTATATGGCCTAGGTTTGATGGGGAATATAAGTTTGTTCAGTTAGAAGTTGATTCAATACCTTTTTTAAGATTTGAAAATGATAGAGCAAGGATACATGCTAGTATTTTAAGATATTTTTTTCGTGAAGTTGGAATATCTCCTAGTTCTATTCAAGGATTAGGTGGGATTAGTTGTCCTGCTCTTAGTGGAGAAAGATATGGAGTTTTTGGCATGGGAAAAGCAGAGATTGATTTAAAGCAAAAAACAGCTTCTTTTTATGATTATAGTAGGGATTATGGAATTGGCGTGTCTAAGGAGTTTTTTGAAAGACATAAACTATTAATTCCTGATTGGACATTGATTTATTAAGAATTTTGAACTTTGAACTTTTGGAGTCTAGTATTTTATCTCTATTCCAAAATTTATGCTATAGCCTAATTCTTTTTTGTAGTCAGGTCTTAGAAATATTTTTCTTTTTTCTTTTCTATGGGATAATTCCAGTTTTCCATTGGGAAAATATTCTTGATAAACTGCTTTGATTTCCGGTGCTTTTAGGACTTGTTCTGTTTGAGAATCTAATTCTGATAAAATGGGATTTTCTAGGCAGTTATATTCTTTTAATGAAGAACAGCTTGGTTGTGAAAAAATAGCTAGTGAGAGAAAGCAGGCTTGGATTATTTTGGTTAGTTTCATGAATATTTGTTTTTAAAAGTATTAATAAATGCTTGGAATTATTATAGATTATAACTATATAGTGGTTACAATTAGTAAGATTTAAAAACTTAAAAAACATATATTTTTTAGGTTAAAATGGGATATAAACTTATAAATGAAGAATTTGAAGAAGAACTTGAAATAGGTTCAGATATGGCAAAGGTAACTATTGGAAGAGCTGATAATAATAATATTGTTCTTAGTTCAGATAGATTTAGAGGAACTAAAAAGTTTCCTAGGAGATATGGGGTTCTTTCTAGTGTTTCAAGATATCATGGTGTGTTTGAAAAAGAACCTATAGGGGGTGGATATTTACTTTATTTTACAAATTTTGGAAGATATGGCAGTTCATGGAGCATGAGTGAAGGAGGTAATGGTTTTAAAGAAGTTGAAGGGAGTGTTTTACTCTATCCTGATTGTCTTTTAAAATTAGGAAGGGAATTGGTTTACAGGATAGGTTATGTTTCTGATAATTCAGTTAGTGAACCAGCTGGATTATCAAAGGTTTTATTAAGGACAACTACTGCAACAATAAAAGAAACATTTAGAAAAACTTTAGGAAGATTAATTGGATAATATGGCAGAACCAAATTTTACAAAATACAGAACAAAACAACCAGCAGAACAAGTAGCTGAAAGCCTTGACAGGCGCGAT
>CAYHLB010000076.1:0-5602 GCA_964357325.1 Candidatus Woesearchaeota archaeon | reverse complement strand
GAAAGGGAACTAAGAAGAATAGCAAAATTTGTTCTAAAAATAATTAAATGCTAAAAAGATTGGACAATTTGGACATGAGTTAGTATTATTTTGTTATACTTCTATAAAAAAATCTTGAAAAATCTAGTGATAATATTCACCTAAACAATCCCTTAAACCAGTTAATTAATTTATCAAACCAAGATAAATCTTTTGTTTCTCCAAGTTTAGCTTCTGGCACTTGTTCAAATTCTTCTTCCTCTAAAATCTCTTCACTAATTTCCTGTATAGTTAAATTTACCTCAGATAAAAATGCAGACTTCTTAATAGAATTTACTCTAACTAATAAATCATAATAATTATCTCCTGAAAGTTCAAACTTTCTTTCATCTTCTAATCTTAAACTTGCTTCTTGAGGTTCTGAGGTTAAAACAATATCAACCCTATCTTCTTTAATATCCTTAACCAAAAGAGTATGTGTTTTATTACCAATCTTAAAATTCATTTTCCAATTTTTACGCATAAGTTTTGTATGCCCTGCTGCTAAATTTTCTGATGAAATAGCATAATTTGGATATCCTCCGCCGCTAGAAGACTCAACAGTATAACTAAAGTTTGATGATGCTAAATTTCCAGTATAATCTGTAGCTGAACAAGTTGTTGTAAATGCCCCTATATTAGAAGTTGATGGATTTGCAGTATAACTAACACTTGGACTTGAATCTAAATTATCAGTAGCAGAACAAGAACAGCTTAATGTTTCTCCTGCGATTAATGAAGATTTAGAACAAGAAAAAGAGATTATAGGAATTATTGTGTCAAGAGTTATTGTTCTTGTAGCAGTTGTATTTGAGTTTCCTGCTGTATCATTTACAGTTATATTATAAGTATAAATTGCATCAGCTAAACTTGTCCAATTAATAGTTCTTGTTGAATCAGCATATGAAGTTGAATTAACTTGTCCTGTTGAATTATGCAACAAAAAAGTTATTGTGTCTTCATTTGATTCTGTAACAGAAACAATTATATAAATATTGGATTGAGATAAATTGGCAGTATCGGCGGATGTGCCAGTTGCATAAGAAATTTGTGGATAAATACTATCAATAAAAAAGTTGACTGAGCTGCTGTTCAAATTTCCTGCTGAATCATTAGCATAAAATCTAAATAGATTATTTCCTTGATTGACAATTATTGTTTCAGCACTTATATAAGTTCTGTTTGTAGTTCCATTATAATACCATAAACTTTGATAACTGTCTGCTGTGAAGTTGATTAGTACTGAATTAGTATTATAAGTTGAATTTAATGGAGAACTTATTATTAAAGCAGGATATATTGTATCTTTAAAAAAAGTTATACTTGTTGAATTTGAATTCCCCGCAGAATCATTAATATATACAGTCCATGTATTAGAACCCTCTATGCTAATTACATTTGTGAAATCAATTGTGCAACTTACTGGAGAAGAATTAGTAACTCCAGAGTTTCTCGAATACCAACAATTAACACCATCACTTGTATAATTTAATTGACTTACATTAACATTATAAGTTGTATTAAGAGGATAGTCTATGCTTATTGTCGGAGCAGTTGTATCCTTAGTAAATGTTACAGAAGCAGAATTTTTATTTCCATAAGTATCATTAATATATACAGTCCATGTATTGCTACCTTCTGCAGAACTTAATCCTGTGAAATTAGTTCCACATGTTACTGCAGATGAGTTTGTTGCACCTCCATTAGTTGAATACCAACACTTATCAGGATTTGTTTCTGTAAAGGTATAATTAAAAGAATTTACATTTGAAGTATAAGTTGTGTTCGCAGGATAAGCAATTGAAATTGTTGGGTTGCTTGCGTCTATGGATAAAAATCTTCTTTGAGTTTGAACCCATGTTCCTGAAACATTTTGAGCCCAAACTGAAAAGCTATAACTACCATCTGCTAAAGAAGCCATGTTTTTATACCAGTTTGTTGTAGAGCCATTAGACATTGTAACATTAAAATATCCAGAAGAATTTTGCCAATTCAATAAAGCAAATCCTAATGCTTCAGTAGAAGTTATATTAACATAAACAGAATTAGAATTTTGAATTGAATTATTTGCAGGAGTTGGTGGAACAAAGGTAATATTTTCAGAAGCGAAGTTATAAGCATAACCAATTAATCCTCCAAAATTAAATTTCTGTGCATGCACTCCAGGGGTTAAAACTTTTACTGTCCAATAACCTGTTTTATTATCACAATTCCAGTCAGGATAAAACACAGAATTTCCTTGCCAATCATAACTCAAAACAGCATCTCCGCATCTTAATTCAAGAGGCGTTAAGTCATCAGGAAGCTCATTTCCATAAGTTGTGTCATTTATTGCAGAGATTGTTAAATTAGCTGTGCCTGAGGTAGTAAATCTTACTTCCCAATTTCCACCTACAGTTGGATAAGATTGAATATTAAGAATATTAAGTTCTAATTCATAAGTTTCATTGCTCAATGTTGGAACAACCCATTCAATATAATCAATCAAACCATTATTATTTAAATCAAACTTCTCTACTTGAATTTCTTTTTTTTCAGTTCCAGTAACTAAAGATAATTTAACTGCATCACTTGGAACCTCACTCGGTAATTGTTTATATGCAAGAACATCCATGTAGTGAACCTCTTCAGAACCGATAATCGTTATTTCTTGCTTACCTTGACCAATATCTTTTTCTAAGGCGTAAGGAGCATCAGTGATATATTCTACCTCATAATTTTCATCTTCTTCAACTTCAATTTCTAAATCATCTTCAGTTTCTCTTTGTGAAAGAATCTCCCCCATGCCTACATCTGTTTTAATTATAACATTCTCAGAATTTTTAGGAAGTTTCAAAGTTATTCTTTTTTGTCCTTCAACTTTTACTTCCTTTTTCCATTTAACAGGTTCGTTTAATATAGCTCCGTATTGCAAAGTTTGAATAGATAAGTTATCTTCTGAAACAATGACGTTAAATAAACTCTCTAAACTTTCTTCTCCTTTAAATGCAACTACTTTGATAGAAGTTGTTCCAGTCCAATTATTCTCAGAGGTAATTTTCAAGAAATTATTATTGATTTCTGCAAAAATGTTTTCAGAATCAGAAACAGAATAAGATTCTGCATTTAAAAAATATTCATCTAAATCCCGCATTATCTCTTCATCTTTTGTTAATATTATATCCTGAATTGGTTTTATCAATTGCAATTCTCTATCTTCTATTTCCTCTTCAACTTCTTCAACCAAAAACCACCACCAAGGCTTATCCTCAACTTTAATTTCTCCATCTTCAATATTAATTTCAACTTCTAAATTGTGTTTTGTTTCAAAAATTCCTAAAATTTTAATAGTCTTATCAGCATCGGCAACATATATTGCAGCTAAATCTTCTCCTTCAAATTCTTCTAACCTAATATTTATGTTAGAACTTTTCAATTTTTCTACTGCAATTTTAAACGCTGTATTTGGCATAATTTTAACTTCTTGATAGTTCCCATCAGACAATCTAATTTTTGCTTTTCCTTCTTCTAATCCTTCAACATTCAAACTTGTATCTACTCCTATGCCTCTAAATTTAATTTTTTGTTTTGATTCACCATTCTCATCTAATTCGTTAACTACTTCAAGATTTACTTTTCTATCTTTATTCTCTTCAACCTTTGATTTAAAATCACTTGAAGATTGTTGTAAAAAAGATTCAAAATCACTCTCAGCTTGTTGTTTTGCAGATTCTTTATCACTTTCAGCTTGTTGTTTTGCAGATTCTTTATCACTTTCAGCTTGTTGTTTTGCAGAACTTGCATCCGAAGCTGCCTGTTGAGCTGCAGATTCAGCATCACTGCATGCTTGGTCACAACTGCTATCAGCATAAACTAACCCCAAAATTCCAAAAATTAATATTACACTTACTAATAATATCACCAACTTTTTCATAATATAATATAAAATATAGGTATATATAAAGTTTACTCAATCTTCTGGAAGAACTTAACATTCATTCGGTTATACTTCTATAAACCTATCATCTACAAAATTACTTTAAATCTGATGTTTATTAATCGTTGGGTCCTTAAACCTAAATTTTATATAATCTAATTCTATGATATATTTATGAAATCTAATCTATCAAAACAAGAAATTCAAGAAAAGATAAAAAATGTTTTTTTGAAAAATCCTACAAAGGAAGAAATTAGGAAAATAAAAAAACTTGCAAGTTCTAAGAATATCAAGCTAGGAGAATATAAAAAGAGATTTTGCAAAAAATGTTATTCTTTGTTTAATTCTGAAAGCCAGATTAGGATAAAGAAAGGATTTAAAACCATTAAATGTAGATGTGGTTATGTTAGTAAATATAAGATGAAGTAAATATATCATAAGTTGCATAAATGTTTTTAAATAAACGAGTTTTAAAGTATTTATGTTTAAAGGATTAGTAAAAGTTGTCCAAGGAATTTTAGGAAATAGGGATATAGGTCCGGTTCCAATAACAGTTTCTATAAAACCTAATATAAGTGAGGGTGATATTGAACAATTAAGAAGAGAACTTCAAAGTAGAGGGTTTCGAGTAGGAAGATATGTTCATATTGAAGGAACTGATTTTAGAATAATCGAATGTTTAGCTCCAAAAGAGGTTTATGAAGGACTATTTAGTATGAAAGTAACTGCTTATAGACCTTTTAATAATAGAAATTATGCACTTGAATATAAAGATTTACAAACTCCTGAAATTCCTCTTGAATTAAGAGATATAATTACAAGTGTATCGGTTGCACAAAAAGTTTATGCAGCTCACTAATTGCTAAATTATATAAAACCTAATTTTCTTTATTTTTTATGACTACTCAATTCCCTAAGCTTTCTGGAAGATTAATACTTGCACCAATGCATGATATAACTAATGTTGCATTTAGACTTATGTGCAAAAAATATGGTGCAAGCTTGGTAAATACTGAATTATTAAGTGCAAATGCACTTGCAAGAGAAAATAATGCTGTAATGGAACTTGCTAAAACTTGTGAAGAGGAAAAGCCTGTTGCTTGTCAGATTTTTTCAAGTAATACTGAAAATATGGTTATTGCTGCAAAATTAATGGAACAGGAGTTTGATGTTATTGATATTAATTTTGGTTGTCCAAGTGATAAGATTGTAAAGCAAGGAAGTGGAGGTTATTTGCTAAAAAGAAAAAATAAGATTGGAGAGATAGTAAAAGAAGTGAGTGTTGCTATAAAAAAACCATTGAGTGTTAAGATAAGGCTTGGTTTTGATAAAAATGAAGGTGTTGAAATTGCAAAAATATGTGAACAAAATAGTGCAAGTGCAATTACAATTCATGCTAGAACTGTAAAACAAGGTTATTCTGGAAAAGCTGATTGGAATTCAATTAAGAAAATAAAAGATAATGTCGGTATACCGGTTATTGGAAATGGGGATGTAAGAAATGGAGAAGATGCTGAAAGAATGTTGCGTGAAACAGGATGTGATTATATTATGATAGGAAGAGCTGCAATTGGAAATCCTTTTATTTTTAAGGAAATTAGTCACTACTTAAAAACAGGTGAAGTAATAAAGCAAACAGTTGAAGAAAAAATAAAAGATTATTTTGAA
>CAYHLB010000075.1:0-5606 GCA_964357325.1 Candidatus Woesearchaeota archaeon | reverse complement strand
AAAAGTTGCCTTGCTTATTTCATTAGTTAAAATTGCAAATTCAATCTCTTTTTTAATTTCCCTGTTTTTCCATTCATCAGTCAGATTCTGTCTTATTGCTATGCCCCGGAGTCTCTTTTCTATCCATTCTTTTGAATACCCTTTCTGCTCATAAAGCTGTTTCATTCTTTCCTGAGCAAGTTCTGGGTTTTCTATTTCCTGAACTCTTTCATAACCAACTTTTGCAAGCCATCTTTTGAATGGCTCTGCTTTTTTAGATGGAATTGACTGAATTATTCTGAATATTCCTTCGGTATCTGCTACATCGGTTTCATATTCTTTACCATCACCTGATTTTAATTTCAGTTGTCCGATTTTTGCGGACAACTCAGAACCTTCTTCAGCTAGTCTTATCTTTAAATCTGACCAATATTTTCGCGGTCTTGGGCTATCAGTTAAAACTCCAACTATATCTACAACTGAAAAAAACCATTTATCATTATCAAGTTTTCTTCTTATTGCTTTTCCATTAAAAATTGCAATATGAGTATCTTCCTCCTCTTCACTATCTTTTTTATCATCATCTTTAGCCATTATTAATTTAAGACATAATAGTTTAAAATTGTTTCTTTTGAATTTGGATTATATTTAAATAAGGTAAGTTTCTGTAGATTTGATGAAAGTTTATCTAATAAGGCATGGGAATTTTTTTCCTGAAAATGAAGATGATGGTTCCTTGACTGAAAAGGGAATAATCCTAGCGCTAAGATTGGCTGAAAGATTTATTAATGAGGGTATTTGTTTTAAAAAAGTTTATAGTTCTTCAAAGAAAAGAGCGAGAGAAACTGCTAAGATTTGTTGTGAAATCATGGGGATAGAAAGTTTAGTTCTTTCAGATAGTTTAATTGAAGAAAGATCTGATGAAAATGAAGAGGAAGTAAAAAAAAGAATGAGATGGTTTATTGATGGAATTAGGCAGGAAATTGGACATGATTCTTGTGGAGTTTTAAGCCATTATTATGCAATAAGATATTTGTTAAAATCTTTGTTTGTTCCAGATGATAAAACTAGATTACCTCATACAGGAGTAACTCTATTAGATTATACTGATCTAGAACCTATTTGGTTAGATTATAATCCTTCTTTGCATTTGGAGGGGATTGAAAGTTATTGAGTCTTAGACTGTTTTTTATTATATATTATGCTTAATAACTATGTTTAAATATCAATTATTTATAAAAGGGTAATGAAAAAATTGATTATTTTATTTGTGTTTTCATTATTGATTCTTGGAGTTATTGAAATTAATGCTTCTAATACTAATAGTGAATCATTTAGGGTCTCTGGTTGCATTCGAGGATGCACTGAATATAAGAAGATAAATCAAAAAGAATGCAATAGTGAATATCTAATTAATCTTAAAAATTGTGGAGCAGATTATAAAATATGTTTAAAAGAAACTAAAAATTTGAAAGAATGTCTAAAGAATTTTAATGAATGCAAGAAAAATTCAACTCTTACTAAAAAAAATTGTTGGAATGAATTTGCAAATGATTTTTTTAATTGTAAAGATGAATGTTTGAATCCTCAGTTTAAATGCATTAAAGAGGGAGAGAGTATTCCAGTAATATTGAGTCTACCTTATTGTTGCAAGGGACTAAATTTAATTCCTCCTCGTGATGAAAATGTTGTTGGCATAAGAGGAATATGCACTGAAAAATGTGGCAATGGAATTTGTGATATTACTGAAAGTGTTTATAATTGTCAAGTTGACTGTAATATATCTATTAGACCCACCTGCTATGCTTGTGGGACAATTTGCACAACAGATCCTGATAAAATCTGTCCTATGATTGCAAATGGATTTTTTCTTCCTGTTAATTTTGAGTGCAAAATAATTAATGACAGTTGCACTAAAGTTTTAAGAGATAATAATTATTGCAAAGTTGATTCGGATTGTGCACTTCTTTTCAGTAATTGTGGATGTAATAATTATTGCATAAGCAAAAGCTTTATTCCAGTTATTGATTGTGCAAGAGCTTGCAAAATAGAAGATATGAATAAAAGCATTGATTCTTGTAAATGCGAAGAAAATAAATGCAAGGGTTATAAAAAAGACATAATTGGCATATTAGGATAAAATTCTCATTAAAAACAAGCTTTTTATCAGTTACTACTTTTAAAATAAACCCCGACTTACCGAAAAGCTTATAAACTCTTGCATAAAAAAATTCTAAAAACGAAAGGTTTATAAACCAATCTTATGATTTATTAGTAATTATAAATTTATAATTGTAAAGTCGTAAAGGAAATTATCAGGTTTGTTAAAATACTCTTAATTAAGGCCTTTAGAATACCTTCCCTAAAATGCACATATTACAGCCAAAATGTTCAAAACTAACTCAGAATGAGGTTGACAAATTGTTAACAGATTTAAATATTTCTCTTGCACAATTACCTAAAATAAGAATTATTGATCCTGCTTTGCCAGAAGGCTGTGAACTTGGAGAAGTCATAAAAATAGAAAGAAATGTCGATGGTAAAAAGGCTTTTTATTACAGAGTAATAACTGTATAAAATTTTATAATTTGGTTTAGGGAATAAATAAAGGAAAACAATAAAAATGAATATAGAACAATCGCAACAAAAAGAAAAACACATACTTGTAAAAAAATATCTACAAGAACATAGTTTGGTTGAATCCAACATAGTTTCTTTTAATAATTTTATAAATCATAGGATGCAGGAAATTGTTGATGAATTAAATGAAACTATGCCTAAAGAAGATATTGAAATAAAGCTTGGAAAAATAAGAGTTGGAAGGCCTGAAATTCATGAGGCTGATGGAAGTTCACATATCATAACCCCTTCTGAAGCAAGAATCAGAGGACTCACTTATGCAGCTCCTATTCATGTTGAAATAACTGTTAAACAACAGGATCAAATGGAAAGTCATGATGTTGAAATCGGAAAAATTCCAGTTATTGTAAAAAGCGATTATTGCAATCTAAGTGGCATGACAAGAGAACAATTAATTGAAAATTATATTGACCCATTAGAACCTGGAGGATATTTTATTATCAATGGCAATGAGAGAGTTATTGTTATGACTGAGGATCTTGCTGAAAATCAACCGTTTATTGAAAAATCAAAGGGAAGAATGATGCTAAGATTATTTTCTAAAAGAGGAAGTTATAGAATTCCGATAATAATAACTGATACAAATGAGGGCATTGTAGAAGTTAGTTTTTCAAGATTTAAAAATATTCCAATAATCATAATGCTTAAGGCACTTGGAATGACAAAGGAATCAGATATTGCAAAATATATTGGAAAAGAAAATGATAGTTTAATTGTTAATCTTTATGAGTTTGCAAATATTCAAACTGACAAAGATGCAATGCTTGCTATTTCTGAGAAAACTTCTTTACAGGGAACTGAAAAAGAAATTCTTGACAGAATAAAGCAAAGGATTGATTCTTATTTCTTGCCACATATTGGACTTAAAAAAGATCAAAGAATTGAAAAGGCAATTACTCTTTGTAAATTTATAAAACAGTTTTTTGTTGCAAAAGAAAATTCTAATAGTTTAACGGATAAGGATCATTATGCAAATAAAAGAGTTAGAATGAGTGGAGACTTACTCGCTGATTTGTTTCGAATAAATATTAATATTCTTTTAAGAGATATACAACATTCATTGCAAAAAATACAAAAAAGAAAAAAATTCTATTCTATCAAAACGATTGCTAAATCTACTTTATTTACCCATAGAGTAGAAAGTGCTATTGCTACTGGTAATTGGATTGGCGAAAGAACAGGAGTTACTCAGAATATGGATAAAACAAATTATCTTGCAATTCTTTCCCAATTGCAAAGAGTTTCAAGCATGCTTCCTGGTGAACAGGAAAATTTTGCTGCAAGAACTCTTCATCCAACACACTATGGAAGATTCTGTCCTGTTGAAACACCTGAAGGAACTGAAATTGGATTAAGAAAGAATCTGGCGTTACTTGCAAAAATTTCTACAAGGTCTGAATTAAACGAGGAAAAATTAATCAAACTTCTTTCAAGCCTTGGAATGAAAAAAGATGAAAACAATGGCGGTGATGTTTTCTATAATGGAAGATTTATTGGAATAATTGAGAATGGAAAAGAATTTGCTAAGAAACTAAGGGATAAACGAAGGCAGGGAGAATTGCCTTTAGAACTTTCAATAAGATATAATGCCCAATTAAACAACATTGTTCTTTCTACAGAAGTTGGAAGAGTTTTGAGGCCATTGATAATAATTGAAAATGGAAAATCGAAATTAACTGAAGAGCACCTTAATCTTATTAATGACAAAAGTTTAAAATGGAATGATTTAATTAAGAATGGAATAATTGAATATTTGGATACTGCTGAAGAAGAAAATTCACTTACGGCTCTTGAAGAAAAATACGTTACTGGAGAACATACTCATTTAGAAATTGATAGAGTTTCTTTACTTGGAGTTGTTACTAGTTTAGTAACCTATGCAAATTATGACCAGAGTTCAAGACTTATTAGGGGAAGTAAAACTCAGAAGCAAGGACTTGGATTATATGCTGCTAATTTCCATTGCAGAATTGATACTGATGTAAATATCTTGCACTATCCTCAAAAACCAATTGTTAGAACTTTTATCTATGATACTTTAAATGTTCATCCTGCTGGACAAAATGTTGTTGTTGCTGTAATGACTCATGAGGGCTATAATATTGAAGATGCACTTATTTTAAATAAAGGAAGTGTTGACAGGGGGTTTGGAAGAAGCACTTATTTCAGACCCTATACTTCTGTTGAATTGAATTATGCAGGAGGATTGAAAGATGAAGTGTGCATTCCTGAAAAAGATGTTACTGGCTATAGAACTGAAAGTGCCTACAGATATCTGGAAGATGACGGCATTGCCTATGTTGAAGCTAAACTTTCTGCTGGTGAAGTTGCAATTGGAAAGACTTCTCCTCCAAAATTCTTATCTGAGGTAAGGGAAATTTCAGTTAAATCAAAAAAAGAAGCTTCATCTGTAATAAGGCAAGAAGAACAGGGAACAATTGATGCTGTATTTATAACAGAAGATAGTCAGGGAAATAAGGTTGTTAGAATTAAAACAAGAGATTTAAGAATACCTGAACTTGGGGATAAATTTGCAACAAATCACGGACAGAAAGGAGTTATTGGAGCAATAATTCCTGAAAACGATATTCCCTTTACCTCAAAGGGAATTAAGCCTGATGTAATATTCAATCCTCATTCAATTCCTGGAAGAATGACAGTTGGATATTTGATTGAGTTACTTGCTGGAAAAGTTGGAAGTTTAAGTGGAAAAATTATGGATGGAACAGGATTTTCAGGACAAAGAATCGAAGATTTAGAAGGAGAATTAGAAAGACTTGGATTTAGGTTTGATGGAAAAGAAACAATCTATAATGGAATAACTGGAAGAATGATGAATTTGAAAATTTATGTTGGTGATATGTATTATTTGAAATTAAAATATATGGTAAGCAATAAAATGCATGCAAGAGCAAGCGGAAAAGTTACATTATTAACAAGGCAGCCAATTGAAGGAAGGGCAAGAGGCGGGGCATTGAGATTAGGAG
>CAYHLB010000074.1:0-5621 GCA_964357325.1 Candidatus Woesearchaeota archaeon | reverse complement strand
AAAAAGTATGGATTATTATATTATTAGAATGTAAAATCCTTTTTGTTTGTTGGAATGAAACCAACAGACAGACAGACAGACAAAGCCCTTAGATTTTTAAAGTTCTTTTCATTGGGGTAAATATGGTGATAATTAAAAAAGAAGAAAGAGTAAGGTTTTTAGAAAATTGTGTTCTGATTGATGGAGAGATTCTTGTTTTTACTGATTTTCATATTGGCTATGAAGAACATATTGCTGAAAGAGGGGCTTTGCCTGATCTTCAGTTTAAGGAAATAATTGAAAGATTAAATAGAATATTTGGATTATTGAAAAAAGAAAAGATTGGAATAAAGAAGATTATTATTTTAGGAGACTTAAAGCATGAGTTTGGTGGAATAAGTGATAAAGAATGGAAAGAAACAATAGGTTTATTAGATTATTTAGATGAAAGGATTGTTGGAGATAAGGGCAAGAAAGGAAGAATTATATTGATTAAAGGAAACCATGATAATATTTTGGGACCTATTGCTAAAAAAAGAAATATTGAACTTAGGGAATATTATTGTTTAGATGGGATTTGTTTTATGCATGGAAATAAATTGTATAAAAATTGTTTTGTAGATAGTAAGATATTGATGTTAGGCCATTTACATCCCTCTATTACTCTTTCTGATAAGTATAAAGGTGAAAAGTTCAAATGTTTTTTAAAAGGAAAATGGATGAGGAAGCAAGTCTATGTATTACCTTCTTTTTCGCCAATTAGTTTTGGCTATGATTTAAAGAGTTTTCAATATGATAGTGAGAAAAATGATGGATTTTTTATTGTTCCTGAAAACAAATTAAAGGACTTTGAAGTTATTATTTATAATCCAAGGGATAAAAAAGAGTTTAATTTTGGAAAATTAAGGGGACTGTTGAGGAAGAATTAAGCTAGAATCAGAGAAGATATATTTTAATATAATTAGTCCTTGTCTGCGGGAGTTAATTTTGGCATTGGAACATGATATGGAAGATTTATCTCATCTTCAATGGAAAGTGCTTTTATATTGCACTTGTTCATGATAAAATTTAGAATAATTGATTTAAATTTATCAGGGATTGATTTTTCTTTTAGAGATTTAGAAAATTCTTTTAATTCTTCTTTTTCTGGAAGAATTATTAGATTTCCTTCTACTTCAACTTTTCCAAAATTTTCTGAATAAACTATGGAAAAAATAAAATTAACTCCAATAGCCTCTTCTCCGGCTATGTTTAATTTTTCTTTGTAGACATCTTTAATATTTATATTTTGATTTATAGAAAGTTTTACATTGGGAACAGTGTTTTTTTCACCAAAAATTCTTTTTATTCCAAAGCCAATTATTCTCATAATCATAACTATGATTGAGGGTTTTTAAAGATTGTTGTTGAGAAAGTAGAGTTATTTAGAAAATTGGTAATTTTGATTTTATTAATGGTAAAATTAATTTAAATGACTGCTCGCAGTCATTTTTAAGTTTTAATGAACATGGGGTAGATGTTTTGGGATATATCTTAATATGATTTTTAATAAAATATTGAAATATAATTAAATCAGATCTTCTTCTGAAACTACGACAAAATCTCCAATTGCAATTATAGAATTGTATGGTATAAGAAGCTCTCTTTCCTGAGTTCTTTCAAGATTTAGTTGATTTGCATAGGGTGTTGAATCTCGAATAACAATATGAATAAGCTCTCCTGTTCTTGTTTCAAAGGTAATATCTTTGATTAATCCTAATCTTCTTCCCTCTTTTGTCACCACTGCTTTATTTAAAATCTCTTTATGTGGTTTTTTCTCAATAGCCATAGGATATGAATATGGAATTTCTTTATAAAGTTTTCTGTGATAATTAATTATGCTAAAATTATCGTGGATAAAATATTTGTTATTTAAAAGAGGTTAAAAATAATAATTAAGGAAAGGTATAGGGGTGGATTATTATTCAGGCTGAGAAAATCTTTTTTTGCACCTTTTGGGTGAATTTATTTGTTTATAATAGATTGTTTATGGGAATTGGGTGTTTTTGAATTTGTTTTTGAATTAGATTTAAAAACTTTAATTAGGATGAGTCTAATTGAAGAAGCTAAAAAAGGATAGAGAAATTAAACCCTTAATTTTGAATACTAAACCCTTAGTAAAATTAGGTGTTTTTAATGAAAAAATAGGTTGTTTTTTGATTTAATTGTTAGTTGTTTAATTAAGGTATAGTAGATTATGCGAACTTATTCCTATATAAATTTAATTGTCATTTAATTAGGAAATAATTTTAACCCCCACCCTATGGTTTCGTATGGAAGTATTTATATATAGATATGATTGATTGTTTTTTTATTTTTTATTTATAAAGTTTTCTATATTATATTATATATATTATAATTATAGATAATATAAAAGTTATGTTAATATTATTTTTGTTAATTATTTGTAGATAATACGGCAATATACTAGATATTAATAATAGATATAATAAAAGAAGTAGTAGTTTTAGTATTTCCAGTGGAAATGATGGTGTTGGAGGTGTTGCTTATTTTTCATGGCATTGAAATAGAAAATTAAGAAATGTTAAGTTTGTCATTAGAAAATGTGTGAAATTAATGAAAAAAGAAGAATATTTGTTGATTTTACATAGGAAATGTAGGTTACTTTTAAGTGGGCAATAGGATTTATAAAGTCTGGAATTTTTTTGATTTGAAATAGATATAAAAAAGAAGGTAAGATGATTATTAAAAGAGGAAAATGACAAACTTAGATAAAATATTTGATTCAGTGGGAAGCAGGAGTTTATTTAAGAATAAGCAAATACTTCAGTCAAATTATACTCCTGAAGATATCCCGCATAGAGATAAAGAGATTGAACATTTAGCGTCTATTCTTGCACCCTGTTTACTTGGACAAAAGACAAGCAATCTTTTTATTTATGGAGCAACAGGAACAGGAAAGACTCTTTCTGTTCAGCATGTTGCAAATGAATTATTAAAGAGAAGTAAAGACAGCAAGGTTTTAAGAATTGAATATATTAATTGCAAGTTGAAAAAGGTTGCTGATACAGAATATAGAATTTTTGCTGAATTAATTAAAAAAGTTGGTGGAGAAGTTCCTTCTACTGGACTTCCAACAGATCAGGTTTATAAAAAATTCATTGAATTAATAGAACAAAATGAAGAAAAATTACTTATTGTAGTATTAGATGAAATTGATCAGGCAGTTAAGAAGATAAGTGATGATTTTTTATATAATTTAATGAGGTTGAATTCAGAACTCGCTAAGACACAAATAAGCATTATTGGAATTAGTAATGATGCTAAGTTTTTAGAAATGATTGATCCGAGAGTTAAAAGTTCCTTATCCGAAGAGGAGATGGTATTTACTCCCTATAATGCTACTCAATTGCAAGATATTTTAAAGAAAAGAGCTGAAGATTCTTTTAAAACAGGAGTGGTAAGTGAAGGAGTTATTGCAAAATGTGCTGCCTATGCTGCAAGGGAACATGGGGATGCAAGGAGGGCTCTTGATTTACTCAGGGTTGCAGGTGAAATTGCAGAAAGAATCTCAAGTCCTAAAATTGAAATAAAACATATTGACGAAGCTAATGATAAGATTGAAAGAGATAAAATGCTTGATATTATTGATAAAGCACCTAGACAGTTTCAATTAGTTCTTCATTCGATAATTTGTTTAACTGATAAAGAAAAAGATGGAATTTTTACAGGGGATGTTTATAATTTTTATAGTGAGGTATGTAAAAAAGTCAATTTTGATGTTTTGACTCAAAGAAGAGTTGGAGATATTATTGCTGAATTTGATATGCTTGGTTTGATAAATGCGAGAGTGGTTAGTAAGGGGAGGCAGGGAAGGACGAGAAAAATAAGATTAGATATTCCAGAAAATGTTTTAAAAAAATCCAAGGAAATAATTTCAGACTCTCTTGGAATTTAAATACAGAAAATAGGTGCTTTTATTTTTCTGTCTGTCCAAAACAACTATATTTGACAATAAAGCCAGTTTTTGACATTATTGTTTTTTAGTATAGATTAATTATTAAACTCTAACTAGATAATAAACTTGCAAATAGGTGAGAAATGGGAGAAAATATATTAAAATTGTTTATTGAAAGAGGTTTTTTGCTTGATAGAGAGATGCTTGATTTTTTTAATGAACTAAAAAATGAAGATATTGCTAGAGAGATAATAGATAAGATTGCTCTTGTTGCTAAGAAAAAAGTTATTACTAAAAGCCTGATTAGTGAGAACTTTGATAAATTAAGACCTGTTTTGTTTGAATTAGAAGGAGATAAGAAGAAGTTAGTTGAAAAGTTTTTTGTTAATGTGTCTATTTCTGTTGAGTTTAAGAAAGAAGTTGTTGTTGAGGAAAAAGAAATCAAGAGAAGCCAAATTAAGATTATTGCCTCACCAATACTCACTTCACAGAAATTAGAGGTTAAGGATTTTGTAAGGCATTTTAGAAATAGATATAATTTTATTAAAGGATTATTACAGTCAAGGTCTGAATTAGAAAGTTTGACATCTATTGATAAGATTAAAGGGGGAAACAGGGTTGTTTCAATTATTGGAATTGTTAATAAGAAAACAGTTACTAAAAATAAGAATATTATATTAGAAGTTGAGGATTTGACAGACAGGGCTAAATTATTAATCAACCAAAACAGGGAAGAGGTTTTTGAAAAAGCCAAGGAAATTTTAGTTGATGATGTTATTGGGTTTAAGTGCAGTGGAAATAAGGATTTTTTGTTTGTAAATGATTTATTTTATCCAGATAGTTATATTAAAGAAAGACACAGGAGTGATGAAGAGGTTTATGCTTTATTCACTTCTGATATTCATGTTGGAAGCAGTATGTTTCTTGAAAAGAATTTTGAAAAATTTATTGATTGGCTGGAATGCAAGGACTGTGATAAAGAACAAAAGGATTTGATAAATAAAATAAAATATTTGTTTATTGTTGGAGATAATGTTGATGGTGTTGGAATCTATCCAGGACAAGAGAAATTTTTAGCAATTAAAGACATTAAGAAACAATATGAAAAGCTTTCTGAATATTTTAAAAAAATTCCCAGCCATATAAGCATAATTATGTGTCCTGGACAGCATGATGGAGTGAGGGTTGCTGAACCACAACCACCAATTGGTGCTGATTTTGGAGAACCTCTTCAGAATATTCCTAATTTATATTTGGTTAGCAATCCTAGTGTTATAGAGGTTGAAGGGAAAAATGGGAGGCAAGGGATAAGGGTTTTAATGTATCATGGTGCTAGCATGCATCCAATTATTAATGAAATTGAAGAATTAAGATTAGTTAATGCTCATAGAACTCCAACAAAGGCAGTTAAGCATTTATTGCTTAGAAGGCATTTAAGTCCAATGCATGGAGCTAATGTTTATATTCCAAATGCAGATGAAGATCCTATGTTGATAAGAGAGGTTCCTGATATTGTTGCAACAGGAGATTTACATAGGACTGATATTGATAAATATAATGGAATTTTACTTATTGCCGGAAGTTGCTGGCAATCTATAACCCCCTTTGAAGAAAAAGTTGGAAATATTCAAGATCCTTGTAAAGTGCCTATGCTTAATTTAAAAACAGGTGCATTAAAGATTTT
>CAYHLB010000073.1:0-5636 GCA_964357325.1 Candidatus Woesearchaeota archaeon | reverse complement strand
AAATATCTCATTCCCGTATTATCCATAAAACCGCTAAACAACCAAAAATAAATCAAATAAAAAACAAAAATTTAGAAAAATCTCCGCTCAATTAAAACACTAAAACCGATATTACTCTAAAGAATAACAAAATTCCCCGTGAAAAAAAGTAATTTAACTTCAACACCCACCATTCTTGAAATTAACATCCATATACGCTATCTGGACTTCTTCACCAAGAACATCTAATCTGCCATTAAGTTTGTCTAAAACAAGAACTGACTTTTCTTCTTTTTCAGGACCAATTCCAACCTTGTACTTTCCAAAAACAGAAATAGCAGTATGATTAGCATCTTTCTCAAGTATATCTCCAACAACAAACTTATAGCTGAAAGTTATTCTTCCCTTTTGTCCAGTAATATATCCTTCCCCAGGCCTTGCGCCTTTTTGAGGAAGATAAAAGTTTATCTTATTCTTTTCTCCAAATTCAGTTTCATCCACAGAAGCATCCCCATTTTTAGCCCTTATTGAACAATATTTATCAGACTTGCATATTCCATTAGGACAGTTAAATAAAATAGTTATCTCATCTCCATTCATACTATTTATAGGATTGTTTCCAGAGAAAACAATCAGAGAAGTCTTATATATTCCAGCAAAATAAACACTTGTATTATAAGTAATTCTATAATTCATTTCAGAGCTATCTTCTTCATAGCCATAGCCACAATTATCATAACCTGAATAACCATAGCCTGAAGTTACATGAATCGTCCTATAACCAGGGCACTTAGTCACTCTATCTATCTTAATTCCATTGCATCCTCCAATTATTTCACCATTTGGCTTAAAATTGCAAATTATGTCCAAAGGACCTATTAGTTTTAATTGAATTAAAGTAATATTTGCTCTATCTTTAGGTTCAACTTGAATAGATGCATCAAAATTAACAATGTCTCCTTTGTTAACTGTTTTTTGATTAGCATTCAATCCTAAAATATATGCATAAGCTGGAGCAGAAATGATAAGTGCTACTAAAATACCGAGGGTAATCGTCAATGCGAAAATCTTTGTAACATTCCTCTTTTGAAGCATTTTATTTACCTATTTTTTATCACTGTTTAGTCTTTTAAATTAATCTAAAACATGCTTCTATATAAATTCGATTTATTAATCTATAGTAGTAAAAGTCAAAAACTAAAAAAAATATTTTGAAAAACTATCACTGCATAATATTAACACAACAATTATAAACCCACTCAAGAAAAATTTTCAGTATTTAACAGGTTTATAACTTATCTTATTAAGATGATTCTTTTTCTTTATAGCTTTTTTTCTTTGACCCACTCTTCTTAAAAGAACAACAATGAGTATCAATATCAATAGTGCAACAATAAGGATTATCAATGCGAATAATAGGATTATCATTGAGCTATTATTAACATCTGGCTTTGAAATATTTAAATCCTCTCCAGCAACATTGTTTCCAAGTCTTAATTGAGAATAAGGTGCAACTAATTTTAAAACCCCTATATTTTCTGATTCAACACAAATCCTTGCTTCAGCAGGATATGATTTAAAATAGCAATTAGGAATAGCTTCACAAGTTCTTACTTGCTTTCCATCAACACAATCACTCCAAGCACTGCATGTGAATGCAGCTGTGCAAACCTTTCCAAAAGTTGAAGAAGCATCAGATTCATATTCTGCATTTGAGCTTGTGCTAACAGTTATTGTTCTTCCTGATTGTGAAACTATATTATTTCCAATATAGGCATTTAACTGAGTAGCATAGTTTCCAAATTCATAGTTTTTAGTATCAATAACTATTCTATAGCTTAATTTGCCATTTGTAGTACCATACCCATAACCATACCCATAACCATAACCAAAGTTTCTTGAAATATTTGATGTTCTTGTAATAGTCATTCCATCACATCCACTTAATATAATGCCATCAACTGTAAATTCACAGGTT
Organism: Candidatus Woesearchaeota archaeon; assembly: GCA_964357325.1. GTDB lineage: Archaea > Nanobdellota > Nanobdellia > Pacearchaeales > GW2011-AR1 > ARS1285. The sequence goes on along the minus strand of CAYHLB010000073.1, from coordinate 3,679 downwards.
TTAGTAGTATTTCCTATTAATTTTAATATTAATTTAGAAGGTAAGCTATCACTTGAGCTTATATCAATACTAGCGTCTAAAACAACTAGCTGTCCTTTCTCAACATTATTATTTTTAACATCTAAATTCAATACCAATGCTTTAGCAGGCACGCTAAAAATAAGTAATCCTAATACCAATGCTGATATCATTATAACGAATATTTTTGAGTTAATCATATGGCAATTATAAAAATATACCCTTTTTAAATATTTCGCTTTTTTACCACTATCAAATTACACCCCAATCATAACCTTTATAAGTATACAATCGAATGCTTAATTAACCTAAGGATATTAAGTATTATGTTAATTAAGAATAAGATATTAACAAGATATAATGATAAAGCATCTTAATAAAAACAGATAATGTATCATCAAGCTTATTTCATGCCATTAACAACTTATAAATATCACCAAACAATAGGATAATTAAAATGAAAGAAGAACATTCAGGATTAATAAAAGCAGGAATTATCTTCTTTATTTTTTCAATAGCATCTTCATTATTCAACTATTTATATCAAACATTAATGGGAAGAATGCTAGGCCCCATTGAATTCGGAGTTCTAGGAAGTTTATTTGCAATAATATATATTGTTACTTTCTCAACCTCGACGTTTAATCTAATATTCTCAAAATTTTCAGCAGAATTCCATGGAAAAAATGAAAGAGGAAAGATAAAATATCTATTTCAGAAAAACCTCTCAAAAATATTATTAATCGGGTTTATCCTGTTTATTATCTATATCCTATTAACTCCATTTATAGCAAATTTTTTGAAAATTGAGGGTTATTTTGGAATCATTGTTGTAGGACTAATAGCATATGTTTCATTTATTTCAGTTCTGTTTACAGGCATATTAAATGGAATGCAAAAGTTTATTTGGCAAAATTCAACTGGTTTTATTTCAACAATATTAAAATTTACATTAGCTATAATATTGGTCACAATAGGATTTAAAGTAAATGGGGCATTGACCGCTGTTCTTTTAGGAATGCTTTTAAGCCTTTTTATTAGTTACATTCCAATAAAAAAGGAAATAAAAGAAAAATCAATCTCTTTTAACTTAAAGAAAATCTATCTTTACGCAATTCCAGTTTTTTTTGCATCAATATTATTCATCCTGATAATAACAATGGATGAAATTCTTGTTAAACATTTCTTTTCATCAGAACAAGCAGGAATATATATTGCTGCAGCAACTATTGGAAAAATAATTTGGTTTGGAACAGGATTTTTAATAGGTCCTTTATTTCCAAAGATAGTTTCTCTAAGAACACAAAAAAAAGATACATCCCATATTCTAAGAACAACACTAATTTTTGTAGCATCCTTAGCAATGCTTGGTTGTTTAATTTTGTTCATAGCCCCATCATTCATAACCCACATATTATTTGGATCAGCTTATCAAACCGCAACACCTTTAATACTATATTTTGGAATAGCCCTAGGCCTCTTCTCTTTAATACAAATATTAATGATATACAATCTAGCAATAGAAAAATTCAATTTTATCTATATTCTATTAGCCGGAGTAATTCTAGAAATAATCACAATAACTCTCTTCCATAATACCCTTAGTGAAGTTGTAAAGATACTTCTTGGAACAAATATATTCATATTTGCAGGATTATTATTCTTTAATAGAAAGGAAATTTTTCAATCCTTTGATATCAAAAAAACAATGTGGCCCCAAGCCTAAAAAAAGGGCACTTGTTTTTTGGATGCGCTCAAAAACCTTCAGAAGTTTTTGGCACCACAAAATTTAATAAAAATTTTGATGGCTCAGAAATTGAAAGCAAGTAAACTACTGCATGTCCAAAATCCCCTAAGGATTTTGGAGCACCCTAAAAATCTTCTAAAAGATTTTTAGTGTCATAAAAGATGCAGTTTTCAATTTATGACATAAAGAACCTTTTTAATCCAATTCAAAAAGATTAATTCAAATTCCTCAATCTTTTAATTTTCTCCAATCCTTCAGGAGTTTCAGCAAGTTTTGAATAAAATCTTCTAGCCATTATTATCTGAGCATCAATAAATGGCTTCAATCGAGATTTCCAATTATCAGGATTATCCTTTACATACCTTGCCCATCTTTCAACTTGCTCATTATGTGTTTTATCCCTCATGTTAAATCTATCGTCAATAACTCTTTCATCATATTTATAAGAAGTAATTCTATTTAATGTTTTCTAAACTACGCTGAAAAGAAATTAAATACATAATATTAGCAAATAAATAATTCAAAATCTTGTTTACCCTGATTACGAGTAAATATTGCACTTACCAAATGAAAAAGAAAAGTTTGTCTGCCGCAAGGCGACAAAATTTTTAGATAAGAACTCACCTTTAAAATTTGAAATTTATCAAAAAGCTAAAGCCCGCAGGATTCTTTTAAGGGCTTATTCTAAATCTTTAACCTTCAAACTTAATCCCAACTTCCCCATAGTAATCAGCAAAATGTATCCAGAACTGAGAAATTTTCTCCCTTATTTCATCTGCTCTTTCTTTATCAACTCCATATAATTTAAGCCTTCCTTGAAAATCTACAAAACTAGTAATAAATTTTTCACAACCATTTCCATTTAATCTATAATAAAGCTGAACAGGATTTCTCTTTATAGGTACTCTAAACATTTTATTATAAGGTTGAAATTCTCTTGCACCGAGCATTTCAGGAGTTGCCCTAAGTAAACTAAAAAAGTCATTATCATTAGTTAAAATACCCACACGTTTATTTGAAAACATTGAAATCCAAAAGCTAGTTGCCACAAGCCTTTCATCAGTATCAGAAGCAGAACTGTTGCTCGAAGAATAATCAGGATCTTTCATTAATTCTCTTGTAGATCTTTTTAATCCAACAGCTCTATCAAGAGTTTTTATCATTTCAACTAATTCATCATAGGCAGGATCAACTATCCTTATAGCTCTTGAATGAAATAAAGAAATACATTTATTAATTCTTAAAAGTAGATTTCCATAAGATTTTTTATTCCTATCTCGAACAATTGCTGCTTTACCTTCAGTACTCAAACTTTGTTTTTGTAAATCATCAGAACCTTCGCTTACTTGTTTAACAATTGACTTTAAACTCCTAGAGCAATCAGAAAAAGTCAAAAAACGATAACTTCCAGATAATCCCTGTTCATAAACATGAAGTTCTTCAACAACTTCAGGAATTGTTCTTGAATTCTTGCTTCCAATTATTCCACTAAAAATCATAATATCATCCATTATTCTTTTTAATGTTTCCTCACAAATCAAAGCAAAATGCCCTTGATTTGGAAGATAACCTCGACTTTCAGGATTTTTAACACTGCCATCTACTAAAAGGATATCATTTTCTTTAAGAGCATGTTCAAGGCTTATCATTTTACACCTAATCACCTAGTATCCGGCATTTTTAAATCTTTCATATTGACTACTATATAGTTACAATAAATAAAAATAGAATTAAGGTAAATATAGAATATTTTCTATACCTGAAATTTGAGTTGCTATTCAGACAGCCTCAAATTTCTTGTTTTATAATTAATGTTCAAAATATCAGTTAGAGGGGTAAGCCGGGCAGGGAATTTATATTTATGCTTCTTCTCCCGATTTTGAATGATTAATAAAAGGTGAAGGCCAAAGTATT